>JAABPS010000104.1 GCA_011391835.1 Desulfobacteraceae bacterium | reverse complement strand
CTATAATTTGATTGTTTCGGTTATTTTGTAATCACCATCTGATGTGAATTCTTTAATGCTGCGTTCGATTAGTTTAGAATTTTCAATAATAAAAATCGCTGTATAACTACCTCCCCCATCACCTCCTTTGAGATTGAGTAATATTTGTTTACCATGACTTTCCACAGACATTCCATAAGGTCCACCTGGTTCACCAAGATCTCGGAATGCTGATAGCGGAAATTTAATCAATGTGTCTGAGATCTTAAATGTGATGGTAATGATGGCAAATTCTGGTGAGCGGTGCGAATCTACCCCCTTCCAGCTTTTTTGGCTTTTTCTTTCATTAGGCAATTCGGTAAACGGCACACTGATAACCCTAAAATCATATCGGATATTGTCAACTTTCCCATGTATACGTGAGGTACCCCAGGATTCACGTATAGCATCAGGCGCAGCAATGGAATGTGGCACATATAAAATCGCTAATAGAAACAGGCCTGCCGTAATTATTTGTGCTCTCTGTGAAAACATATTACCTCTTTCTTACATTACTTTCCGAATTTCGCGATGACTTTTTTGTATACCGGATACTGACTGCCATGTGGTCTGGACGATACGTGTTGAAACCATTATTCTTCATTCATATAACCCCGCTATATTTTTACCCTTTTTCTAAGGCTGAGTATCGGAAAAAACACCTTTTGCGCAATATCGCAAAAGTCCCTGTCAAATAAAACATCTGTACTGATTTTACTGAAACAAAGCTTGAAATACGGATCTTCTGATTCGCCTTTGAAGTCACCGAACTCCACCACCCATTTATTTAATGCTTTTCGGATACTTGAAAATGACTGATCCGCATCCTTCAATATATTTTCCGCGTATGCAAATGAAGATTCTGGAAAAAACTTAAGCGGCATGATCAATCCTTGCCAGAATAACCTGAGCAGTGCGCCCAGCATTTCTCTGCTGTTCGTAATATCGTCGAATTCGTATGCTTCGTTTTTGCACACGAGAATTGTTTTTCGAGGGTATTGATCCTGCTGAAAAGAGCACAGCGCTAAATGGTAAATCCATGCATGGATGAAATCTCTGGGCCGGGCATTGGCAAATCGCATGGAAATTTGATACGGCGCATAAATAGTGTCTAAAGTTCCATACACGTTAAATCCATCAATTTCAAGATCAACATCAAGTGTATTCAATCGAATGTGATTTGAGAGAGTTTGAGTCCTTTTGCGAAACAATTCTGTTTCAGCGGCTAATTTACTAAAAACCAGTTCCCCTGGATTTCCATGGGGCAGCATGCCTTTTGCTTTTTGAATCTCCAGTATTTGCTCCAGTTGAATTCCGGATAACCGTTTTTCCAAAATTTCCTGTTCAACGCTATATTTTTCAAGAGAATTCAGATTAAAATTCTCCCGGTCAGCTATCAATGTTTCCTCTGTTTTCAGGTAGATACCGAGCCTTTTTTCAACAAGATATTTAGATGGGTTCCTAAAGAATTCAGACAGGTCATTCATCGTAACTGCTTTAAAACCCTCATCCGGTTCGCTTAACCCTTTTTCAAAAAAAACGCTGACTTTAGGTTCATCCTGCATGGCAACTGAAGCAAGCAAATTCTGCTCTGAATAGCTGAAATATGCGCTTTTCTCGCCATTGAAATATTGATGATGAAACGCATGCCGTCTGTGTTTTTGAACCAGATTGTCATCTGAAACCCCAAACCCGTCTCTGATATAATCAATAAATTCCCCAACAGTGCTTGACGGCGGTATGGGTGAATTGTCATGAATAGACTGCCCCACATAGCTTACATAAAAGTGTTTCCGTGCAGATATCAGCGATTCAAGAAACAGATACTTATCGTCATTTCTTCTGGATCTGTCGCCAGGTTTTGGATGTTTTGATATCAAATCAAAACTAATCTGCCGGTCATTTCGCGGAAATGTGTCTGAATTCATACCTATCAAACAGACAACTTTAAAGGGGATGCTTCGCATGGGCAGCATGGCACAAAATGTAACCCCTCCGGATATAAACCCGGAACTAAACATGCTTTTATTAAACTGTGCTTTTAAATACGCATGGATGAGTTCAAACTCAACCTCTTTGCCATATCCTGAAATGTTTTCTATGTCCGGCAGGTTGCCGATGGCTTTGCGTATGGCGTGCAGGTCTCTTTCTGTTTCATCCGATGTGTGAAAAAACTGGTCGAGGATAGAAATAAGCGTGTCATGCCACGCAGATAATGATTTGGGCAAATCAAGGGATGTTGAAACATTTACAATTCGATCAAAAAACTCCTTAAATTTTCCAAGCGTTTCAGCACTGTCGCCTTCAATATTGTCATACGGCAGTACACCTGAAAACATGTGGTTTCCATAACCCGGCAAAGCGTAACCCAGCAGCATTCGATCAAAGCCTGCTTTCCATGTGTTTTCGTTAAACTCAGGAAGTTCAAGCTTCATTCGGTTTTCAGCATTTATCCCCCACCGAATATGGGTTTGTTCTACCCAGCCCCGTATGGTCTGCAACTCAGGGTCGCCAAGTTCAAATTTTTCCTTAATCCCGGAATATTCCAAAAGCGAAAGAATAGTGTTTGCACCAAATCGTGAATCTTTTAATCCGAGAATTGCCATCAAACCATCGATCATTTTGTTTTCATTCTGGATACTTTTATCCGCAATGCTATAGGGAATCTTTACCGTTTCATCTGTTAATGAGCCAAAAACAGCGTCAATAAATGGCGCATAGAGTTCAATGTCAGGCGTCATGACAACAATATCTTTTGGCAGCAGGTCAGGGTTTTGTTCAAAGGCACTTAACAGCCAGTCATGAAGTGTTTCAATTTCTCGCATGGGGCTGTGGCAGGAATTGATCTGGACAGAGCCGTCACCCGTAAATGGAAACGGCTTTGCATCTTGGTTTGATCTGCTCCTGTCGATTAACTGCAACATATCAGACTGAATGCAGGTCAGCAGGTTTTCTTCTTTAACTTCTTGAAAATATTCTTCAATCTGGCAGTCTATTTCAATGACTTTGCGAAAGAAATCCCTGCCCATAATCCCCATGGATGAAAGCAGTCTGTTGCCTTTTTCCAGATGCAGTTGATCCATATCAATTGTTTTCTGATCGTATTTACGCACAATGCGTCTTCTTTCAAATTCTGTAACAATATCTGACCAGTATTCTTGGCAGGGATTCAACAGATAAAAATTCACCTGAACAACACTGGATAATAATTTAAACGCATCTAAATACGATGGGGGCAGATAGGAAATTCCAAAAACCGATATCCGCTCAGGCATTATGCCTGGTGTAAGGGATTCGTTATTTATTGTTTCAATAATTTCATTTTGAATTCTGAGACGATGCATTCCGCCATTTTCTTTTACCAGCGCACGCCACAGAATGGCCTGCCAATGATCGTCCATCCCCTTTTCCCATGAAAGAATCATTTCAGGCCTGAAAACAAGATACTGATCAAATAGATCAGCGATAATGCCTGAAATCTGGTACAGCATCATCCCCGTGGCATCCTCATGAAGATATTTTTTTACGTCCGCAAATGCTTTAGTGTTCATATATGCTGGAATGAGATTCATGAGCTTAAATTTCATGATATCCGGATCAAAGGGCGATATTTCCGGCAAATCAGGCTTAATTTTGTGGAATAATTCATGCCAGAAATGATTGGGAAAAGGGAAACGGCAGTTTGCGCAAATGCCGTTATATCCGGCAATTTCCATGGATAACCAGCGCTCCATGCCGCGACTCTGAATGATAATGATCTCAGGAAGTAATACCGCAGACAGAGGCGGAAGGGAGCATGAAGACCCCAATGGCTCTCGAATCCGATGGGCAAGTTTTTCGGAAAGGACTTCAAGCCTGTTACTGATGATAACATTCAGGTTTGCCATTAAAGATGCCTAACGATTACGGGAATGTCTAAGGACAAATCTATCCGCAATCCTGGATCACCCGGACAAGCCGGGTGATGACGGGTGTTTATATTCTTTGTCATACCCTGGTTCATCCGGGGTATCCAGAGATATAATAATGTGATGATAACGTTATAAATTCAAACAGCTATTATTTGATGTTGAACCCTTTAATCGAGAAAATATAGTACATGTAAATTATTCCGATGATCAAATCAATTCCGCCGAAGAGCAGCATCACGTGAGCTGCATTGCTGTAAATTACAAAATACAAAATGAACAAAAAGGCTATAATTCTGATCAGGCCTTCATAAAAAACAAACCATGCCCGCCTTTTGATATCCAGAGACGCAATGACCAGCATCACACCCAGCAGAACGACAATGGCACCCATGATATGAATCAGGACGAGATGGTTAATATCTGACGGGAATACTAAAGGCGTACCGCCAAGTCCTAACGCATTTCCGATCTTTTCATTTACCTCTAAAAACTTGTTTAGTGTGAATGGACAGAGAAAGTTGGAGAATACAACGATGTTAAAAAGTCCGGTCCACAATACCCATTTGCTAAAATGATTCAATTTTTCTGCTTTTGTCATAATACCTCCTTTTATGTTTTGTCTACTTCGTTTTGTGTTTATCCTCATCCGTTTACCCGAACGAACAGAGGAAAGTCTTCAAATATCCAATTGTTCTTCAGTGTCTTATAGATAATGCCAAGGAACAAGGTGCTAAACGCTTTTCTTAACCGGAATGTTACTCATGGCATATTCCGCCATAGCAGTAATAGTTAGGCTTGGATTCACGCCCAGATTCGCGGGTATCATTGATCCATCCACCACATACATTGAATCATACCCGTACACTTTATTGTGATGATCAATAACGCCTTTTTCAGAATCAGGTCCGATAATACAGCCTCCCAGTATATGCGCAGATAAACCTCTGTCAAAAAGAACTTCACTGACCGCGTTTCTCGGCACACCATTTACCTTTTCTGCGAAGCGTTTTGTTACATCCTGAGCTACCGGAATATATGCAGGAACCCTTTTTCGCTGCTTTTCCGGAGTGGACGCCAATGTATGTGAAAAGGGCCACCACCATCGCCGTTTACGAAATACGCGTATACTGTTATCTACGGTTTGCATAACCAGCAAAATGGTTGTCTTTCGTATCAATCCAAATGGCCACAGGGTTTTGACAAATTCAATGGGATTAAGGAAAATGTTAAAGAACCACTTTAATGGCCGTACGATCCTGTTCCCTTTTCCAGTAAACAACGTCATGATGCTGTTTAACGCGTCCGAGCCGTCTGGATATCGCATGGGTTCAATGTGCGTAACGTCATCCGGATAAATACTTGAAGTAATTGCAATTCCTTTTGTAAAGTCAATCTGTTTCTGTTTGGATGTTATACTGGTGACTACTTCGCTATTTGTTCTGACCCGTTGCCCGAGCATATCAGATAAACGGGTAAGGGTACCCTTGTCACGGCATTTAAATAAAAGGCTCAAGGTTCCCAAAACCCCAGCAGACAAGATGAGATTTTTAGTTGCAAAGGATTTTTTTCCGCCTCTTGAGAACAAAGAGGTTGTCCGTGTTGTGTCAATTCGATATCCTCCGCCTTCCTGTTCGTGGATCAATGTGGCGGTTGTTTCAGGAAAAACAGTGACTCCCAGTTTTTCTGCAAGATAAAGATAATTCTTCACAAGTGTATTTTTTGCGTTATTTCTGCAGCCAATGAAACATCCCCCGCATAAATTACACCCGGTTCGGTCAGGGCCTTTCCCATTAAAGAACGGATCGTTTACCGTTACGTCAGGCTCACCAAAATAAACGCCCACATCCTGCATTTTAAATGTGTCCCCTCTTCCCATTTCTTCAGCGATCTTCCTGAACACTTCATCGGCATGAGTTTCTTTTGTGTACTGAACAACACCAAGCATTTGTTTAGCTGTCTGGTAAAAGGGGGTTAAAACCGTTTTCCAGTCATTCATATATTTCCAGTGCGGATCATTGAAAAACGTATCCGGCGGAACGAGCAGTGTATTCCCATATCCAAGGCTTCCGCCGCCCACACCCGTTCCACTCATAATGAACGCGTTGGAAAGCGGTGTAAGCTTCAGGATACCGAAACACCGGAAAAATGGTGCCCAGAGGTATTTTTTATATTCCCAGTTGGTTTTCGGAAAGTCTTCGTCCCCATACCGTTTTCCAGCTTCAAGGACTGCCACATGATAGCCTTTTTCAGCAAGCCTCAAGGCTGAAACAGAGCCACCAAAGCCGGAGCCAATGATGATGAAGTCATACATTGATCTTTTGTAAGCTACCCAACAAAACGGTTTAAAAACCTGTTTGCGCGCATCTGGTAATAGGATGTATTTAACGGAACGATCATCCGCGGATCAAACAGCGGATTTCCTGTTTTTCCGATCATTGAAAAATAATGCACATGCTCAGCAACAGAAACCGTACATCCCTTCACATGAATCCAGCGTCTGTTCTTTTTTAAAAAAGCATTCAACAGCGTTGAGGCCGTTTTTAAAACCATATCATTTGATTTGGTTTTCTTTTCATCTATCGCTTTTGGAGGCTTATAGCTGCTTTCGATTTTAACATGTTCCCCATCAATGTTGCCTTCCCAGCTCGTACAATTACCCACAAACATGACAGTTTCATCATCCTGGATATTGAGCGGCCCTTCCACCTTGCCGACCACATAATGAATTTTCTTCATATCCGTATACACATTGGGGTAATAGGCTTTAAAAATATGCATGGCTTCCTGCAAAGCGCCCGGGCATCCGCCCCAGCAATAATCCGGAGAATGCGCCGCCGGGAAAGCGCCGACGGTGCAGGAAAGATTGCAGTCTTTATCAAAATAGCTGTCAATGTGTTCCATGCAGAATTCAAAGTTTTTTGTCTTTTCTCTGACTTCATTCAGCGGGAAATCGCCCGAAACGTCTATCTGGTTAATATCCATGGGGCCGAATCCTCTTTCGGATGCTAATCTGAGATGAATAAGATCTTTTGGATCCACGTGAACCATGTGGCAGCATACCGTGTCAACCGCGCAGGAGTTCGTTCCCATAACGATTGCTCCCATGTTAAAAGGTGTGGGCGTGAGCATCATTTTCTGGCCTGCAACAATTCCATCAATGGCAATAAATTTAGGCTGTATGACTTCCTGTAGATCGGCTATTTTATGTTCAAGGTAAATATTATGATCCACCAGTCTGTGCCGGTCATCTTGGATGCCGATGAAGTTCTTGAGGCTCAATGTGAGTCTGCACCAGGGGTGGGCCTTGAATTTTGGGAGGTTGATCAGAAAATCACAATCCACAATCGGTTTTGGGAAAAACATATTCTCCCGAAGGTTTTCGTTTCGTTTTAACTTATACGGCACCTGTTTTACCTCATCAAAATAATAGGCTTTGGCCTTGTGTTTTTTAATCACAGGATTGTAACCTGCCATTTTGAAACTGAATCGGGTCGGGATGGTAATACCTGATCGCTCGCCCACGGATATTTCGCGGACATCCGCTGCCATTTCTTTGGTTGCAGATAACACGCCGTCAAGGAATTCCGCACGGGTAAATGCATAGGGAAATACTTCAGGATGAGCCAAAACTGCATTGGGTTTGAGAAGAATATTTCCGGTTGGGCGCACACCAAGTTCTTCCATCCCCTTTTTGACAATATTTGATATTTTAGCAGGGTCATACTCATCACAGCGCATAATAATCACTTTATGCTTTACGTTCATTGCTACCTCCATTTTAAGGATTATCTGAACATGTTTAGGCCGTTTTAAACTGAAAACAGGGTATCAATACCCAGTTCCTTCAGTTTTTCCCGTGTGGGGCCTCCGGTATCCATATCCCAGCCTACTGTTTTATAAAATTCCTTTCGTAATGCATCCATATCAAGGGTAATGCCTTTCAAAGGACCCTTTTTAAGCGGCATTTTGCCTATGGCTCTGTCATGAAGCCTGTAATCTATGGGTTTAATCCCTTCCCGCATGTTAAATGCTTTCCGCATGTTTAGAATTCTTTCACCAATTCTTAAGTATTCATCTGCGGACATATTCCATCCTGTGGCGGCATTTAGATATTCGACCATGGGAATTTTGCTGGTGATGGCACCAAAATAGCACATGCCGCTTCCATTTAGCAGCTGCATGTAAAAAGAACCGGCTGTATGCAGATTCACTTTCTTGGCAATTTTCCCTTTGGCTTTTTTAATCATTTCATTTGCTGCAGGAAACATTTGTTTCACACTGTAAAGGCTGGCATTTTGATAACTGGATATTGTATGCCGTCCGGGTGTGGGCTCACATTCATAGGCAATGGCATACCCTGGATCCAGTTTGGAATCGTGCATGGGAAGTTCCTGTCCGCCGGCATGTATCGCGTATTTTTCTGAACCTTTTCCTATTTTTTCAGCGGCTTTCTTTACTCCATCAGCCAGTACATCACCAATTCCTTCACGGAATATCATCATTTCTATGAGCTTGATAATAGCCTCTGTTTTTCCCCAGCCCAGCTCCACTCCGCCAGTATCTTTTTTACTAATAATGCCATTTTCAAAACATTCGATGGCAAAGGCGATGGTTCCTCCTGTTGAAATGGTATCGATACCCGCCCGATTGCACAATTCGTTGGCTTCAATAATTGAGTCAAGATCATCCTGGAGCAGAAGCCCTCCGAAGGATGCAAGGGTTTCATATTCAGGTTTATGCCCTTCAGTACCCTTATAGCGCCCTTTCTGAATATCCATGATACCGCCGCAGGCTAACGGGCAGGCCTGGCATGCGTATTTACGCTTTTGATGCTTGATAACGTTTTCAGCAGAACTCTTTTCAGCGCTTTCAAACGTATAATCAATATATCCTACGCCATCCCAGTTTTTGATT
>JAABPS010000103.1 GCA_011391835.1 Desulfobacteraceae bacterium | reverse complement strand
GCAGCAGCGGTCTGTTATGGTTCCTGGATAGATATCTTCCACGTTAAAGCTTTTCTTTAATAGCCCTGGGTTGTTTTTGATGAATTTGCTGGCAGTCAGCTCAGGGAAAAACCCAATTGTTTTTTCAGTAACATTGATGTCTTCTGGAAAAGAGAGAAGTTCGAGCTTTTTATCCTTTTTTTTATCCTGGCTATAGTGAAGAATGGGCCGGCCATCTCCTAAAAATCCGTATCCATTTCGGATCAATGAAATACAGGATGTGGTTTTTCCTGCCCCTGAAAAGCCGGGGAGCAGAATTCCTTTCCCATTTTTTTCAACCGCAGAACAATGGATAGGGAAATACCCTTTTGACTTCACCAATTGATCAAAAACAAATAAAAAGATACCGCTTGAAAACACCTTTGAACGAATGGATTCAGGATTGGCAAGATATCCGATAGCTGAGCTTTTAGTGAGATCATAGGATACACGACCAGTTTGACCGAGGTCGATGTAATAGATAGAATCCGTTGGGTGGCTATAGATCGTAAACTGTTTGATATCAAATAGCCGTATATCAAATTTATCATTTTCAGAGGGGGTGTATAAACATGTTGAGCCAGCGGGGGGCGAAACTATATTTATATTCTCATGGTTGCTGGCATAAAAGGAAAAGATTATGGCAGGGTCTTGGGGCGAATGTGTTGACTTAAACGGAGCAAGCAATTCATCAATAGATAAACGGACGTACTCACTGTTTGTATGCACACTCACGTCAATGCCATGAATGGAATAGTTCGAAATGCGCTGTATATCACTTTTCATGGCTCATCCTTTAAAAAAACCCACTTATCTTATCTAAGTGGGTTTTTAAGGAAATAATTAAGAAAAAAATGGTTCAGTTACTCAAAAGAAGTATTATTCCTAAGTTCCAGCAGATATCCCCCTGGTAATATCTTTGAGATCGCCTTCTTTGGTGAGTGCTGGCTTTTCGTAGGTGTTTTTAGTATTTTTTTCTTTTTTATCTGGCATGTTATTTTCCTTTACGCTTTAATAAAAATAGGGCAACCCATCATTTCTTTCTGGTTTAAAAATCGTTATCTGGTAAATTAAATCGTGCTTATACTGGTCCAACGGAGATCCCTGCAGTGATGTCTTTCAGTTCCCCCTCTTTTTTGAGTTCTGGTTTTTCGTAAGCTTCTTTTTGGTCTTTTTCTTTTTTATCTGGCATGTTATTTCTCCTTTGCCTGCTTTCTGGCTTAAAAAGTGTTAGCTGGCGTATTAGATCATACCTGGCGCTGATCCTACTGCCCTGATCCTACTCCACCTGCGGTGATGTCTTTCAGCGCCCCTTCTTTTTTAAGTTCCGGTTTTTCATAGGTTTCTTTTTTTGTTTTTTCATTCGTATCAACCATATTGCATACCTCCCTTATTTGGAAGTTCGTTCAAAAATTAATTCAAAATACCTTGCATTTAAAGATCAAGTCAAGAAAAATTCCTATTCCTGCCCATGTTTTTAATTGTCTTTTGCCATATTGTTTTTAATAAATCCATACATTCCTTTTTGTCATTATGGTCAAATCCAATTGTCCAGCATAACAGGATCCATGCTGTACCTATGGATAGGGCACATAAAAACAGTGCATACACGCTCTGTGGGTTGAAGAATATTCTAAGGGTGATCGCTGCCATGACGATAATCAAAAATATCGTCATGGGTCTTGCATACGATATGCTCAAATAGCGTTTCACTGGTATACGGCACATTCGTGCTGCATGTATAACGATGATTCCCCTGATGATGGCGCTGGCACATACAGCAGGAATAATGACCCCAATAATACCAATTGAGGTAAAAGCAAGCAAAAGAATCGAGCACGCAAAACCAAATAAGGCAAACAGGATTGATACGGTTGATATAAACTTTATCTTATTCATTCCAAGCAGGACAGAGGTCTGAGTCCCACCTGCATACAGGAAAAGATCTATCAGGGTCATATAGAATAATACAGATGCAGTTATCACATACTCGCTTCCAATGGATTTTTCCAACCATACTTTCATGATGGGTTTTGGGAAAACAATAAACATTACGCACAACGGTATTGCCAGCAGCAATATGTAGCGGGTCCCGCGAAGCAGAACGGAGCGTAATTTATTCATATTATCCGTTACATGATAACCGGTGGTTAATGGAAAGAGCTGGGCCGCAAGTGAATTGATAACCGGTTTAATGATCGTCGAAATACTTTCTGCAGGCCTGTATAGCGCCGCAGCGGTAGGGCCTAAAAATAGTGATAAAATAATCGTATTGATTCTAAGGCGAAAGACCCAGGAACACTGCAGCAGGGATATATATTTGCCGGTTGAAAGCAGTTCTTTTAATATCGCCTTTTTTACATGGCGGATGCGGAAGTCAAGGCTGGGCAGAATCGTGCGTGCAGATATAAAAACAAATGCCAGAGAGATGGATTGCGCGATCAATGATACAGATGCCCATTGGTAAAGGCCCGTATCCGGAAAACTCAAGACAATCAATATGCCGATGCCTCTAAAAACACTCACGCCGGTATTGATGGCACTTATTATGTCAAAGCGGTTATGACTGGACAGTATTGAAATAAATACCGGCTTTGTAAATAAAATCAAAATGGCAGGCCCGACATAATAGCGGATTAAACCAATGGCTTCACTTTTTGTGTCCGCTGAAACCTTAAGCAGATCTGCTAAAAAAGAAGAAAATACTATGCAGATACCGGCAAGGAGTAAGCCGAGAGACATATAAAGGATAAGCCCTGTGTTTAAAACCTGATTAAATTGCTGTGTGTTCCCTGTGGCAATCTGTTCCGCCAGATTCCTGCTCAATGATGTCTGAAAGCCTAAATCGGTAAATATGGATACGGAAATTAATACGGTTGCCAGGGCAATCAGGCCATAGGCTTCTATTCCCAGTTTGTTTAGAAGGAAGGGGACCAGGATAATACTGATGGTGATGTTTACCGTAATGGCCGCCCAGGTGGTGAGGGTGTTTAGTATAATTCGAAAGTGAGTCCGCATGTTTGGTTTCAGACAGAAGGAAGTATTTTTAATTGCTTAACAGGATATAGTCCGATTCATTTTGTACGCCGAGATTTAGTTTTCTTGCATAAGCAATTTGGGGCAGTTCCCATACAGGCATGTTGAGCCTGTTTTTCGCCTTGAATGATTTTAGTATTTTCAGCGCTTCGACATCGAGGGCTATCAGATCCGTGCATGCAAACAGGTGCCCCGGTTTTTTCTTTCTTCCCTTTGCAGGGCCTCGGGTTACTAAGCATTTTCTGGCATCCAGCAGGATCAGATCCGGCTGTACAGCCAGATTGATTTCTACGATTTTTTCTTCCAGGTCACCTTTGTGGAGAAAATATCGGGTGTCAGGCTTTGTCAGGCCTACAGCGAATTTCAGCCCCATGCTGAATCGTGCCAGCGAATGGGTTTTCATATTGGGAAGATAGATGATCCGGTCTGCTTCAACGGCCGCCTTTGCAATATGTACTTCCTGAAGATATTGCCCTTGAATCGGAATTTTAACCCATTCGCCTTCATCGAAGTTCACCAGGTGAACACCAAGCTTGTCAGTGAGTTCGGGCAGCTTTTTCTTTTTTAAAACATTTGATGTAGGATGCCAGGCCAGGCCGCTGCTTGCACCAATTGTAATATGGATCAAACCGTTGTTTTTTAGAAACTCTACTACGGCTTTGATAAACTTCAGATCTGAGGAGGCCGGGTATCTGTCCGGGCTGTTTAAATTTACCTTTACAAGGATGTTATCGTTCGGATTAATCATCCCCTGAATACCGCCAATCAAGTTAACACACCGGCCGATATCCGCGATGAGATCATCTGTTATAGTAATTCTCCCGACATGTATTTTGCTGCTGTTTTCTGATTTGCTCATGATTTTGCTGCTGTAAACAAGTTGAATCTGTTAACTGTTACGTTAGAAGAATTAATAACACATAGAATTATGGAATGGAAGTATTTAGTAGATGGAGGAAGTTTGATTCATCGGGGTCAACTTTTTGCAACGACAAAGGACCCCTTTTGCTTGAAAGGGGTCTCAACTGTTTCAGCCCAAACGCTTGTACTAAAAAAATTTCTGATATTCCGCATATCCTTCCTTTTCCAGATTCTCTGCAGGGATGAAACGAAGGGATGCGCTGTTCATGCAGTAGCGAAGACCGGTGGGCGCAGGGCCGTCATCAAACACATGTCCCAGATGGCTGTTGCCATGCCTGCTTCGGACTTCCACGCGGGTCATCCACAGGCTCTTGTCAATTTTTTCCACGATATTTTCCTTGACCAATGGCCGGGTAAAACTGGGCCAGCCTGTTCCGGAATCGAACTTATCCCTGGAACTAAACAATGGCTCCCCGCTGACAATATCCACATAGATGCCTTCCTTTTTATTGTCCCAGTACTCGTTGTGAAATGCCGGTTCTGTATCCTCATGCTGCGTGACCTTATACTGTAACGGGGTGAGCTTTTTCCTCAGTTCCCCATCGCCGGGTTTTGCGTATTTTATCTCCTTGGATTTCACTGGATCTTTTTCCATGCCAAATTTATCCGTTTTCCAGGATTTTTCGAGAAACGCGTCCCGACCGGACCCGCCACGATAATATTTATACCGGATAGGATTCTTTTTATAGTAATTCTGATGATACTCCTCTGCAGGATAAAACTTGCCCAACGGCAGGATGTCTGTCGCAATCGGTTTGCTGAACTGTCCTGATTCTCCCAATCGCTTCCTGGAAGTTTCAGCAAGCTTTTTTTCGGTTTCATTGGCATAAAAAATAGCACTTCGATACTGAGCGCCCCGATCTACAAACTGGCCTCCTGCATCTGTAGGATCAATATGCCGCCAAAGTACATAGAGCAGATCTTCATAGCTGACCTTTGAAGGGTTGTATATTACTTTTATAGCTTCTACATGGCCGGTACCTCCAGCGGAAACCTGCTTATAATTTGGGTTCTTGACATGGCCACCGGTGTAACCGGAAATGACTTCAATGGCTCCATCCACTTTTTCAAAGTCAGATTCCGTGCACCAGAAGCACCCGCCAGCAAATACGGCAGACCGGGTTGTTTCCGGTTTATTTTGTATGGGGGTTTCCATTTTATCCTCACTTATTGATAGGTTATATCCAAAAAATAGTATGGTAACAATAGGTAGGGCTATTATCCAATATTTGTTTTTCATCATTCACCTCCGCTTTCTGTTAAGTTGAAACAATCAGATGTATGAGATAACAAGTTACCATTTATTTAGACCTGTCAATACCAGTGCTGTGAATAAGATAATTATTCGGAATAAAGATGGTGCAAAGGGGGTGCAAAGATAGTGCAAAAATTATTGAGACAACGATTTTACCCTTTCGTCGATCGTCTCGATAGTGTCTTTGTGTGTGTCGAGTTTCATCTGGTGAATCAGTTTTCGATCCTTGTTGAGTGCTCTGGCAAAGGTCATGACGTCATCCATCAGGGTGTCGATGTGGCATGCTTTCTTTATGATGTGATGTTTTAAGCACTCATCAGCAGTCAGCCGGATGCCTGTGTACTGCATTTCTTCTAACATGTACAGCGGCATGGCGCGTCGTGTAAGGGCAGTAAAGACGGGCCCCAGCGGCATGCCGAGGTCGATTTCCGGAAGACAGATCCATCCTCTGTCCGAACGCATAAAACGAAAATCATGGCAAAATGCCAGAAAAGCGCCTCCTGCAAACGCGTGTCCATTAATGGCAGCAATGGTAATCATGGGGAAGGTGAGCAAGCGCTTCATAAAGCTATACATTTCCACCCTGAATTTGCTGAGCAGATCCGGCCCCTCTTTTTGCATAGCGGGCTGCAGCCAGTCCAGATCGATGCCATTGGACCATATTTTTTCATGGGACGATGTGACAACCATTACTGTTGATCGGGTTTTATTTTCTATTTCATCGAGGATTTCTCTGAATGATTTGAAAAAAGGGAAATTAAACCGGTTTTCACCGTTATTCATACGTAAGATCGCTATGTGTCCATCGAGTGTGTAATCAAAGTTTGCCATGTGAGAAGTCCTTTCAAATATAAATAAAGAAATCGACGCTGAAATGCTGCATACTCACTATTAGTCCGTTCAGGCGGTTACACTCTGTTTGATAACTGAAAAAGAGGGCAGCCTGAAACTGTTGCAGGCATGGGTTGTTTATTTTTAGAGACCTTAAGTGTTTCTGCAGGGCGGTCCGTACCAGTCATATAATTCAGTATATGGAACAACATTGGGTTTCTTGAATGGTCTTTTTACATCCTCCAATTTTTCGCCGACAATTTCAATATCGTCTATTTTTGACGGTTTCATGCCTGCCTTCCATGCCCATGCGAAGGTATCTATTTCGCTGGTATCAAATCCCATGATAGTTGCTGCAACCATATCCGCTGCCAGCGCATGGGTACTGGCAATAATCAGGTTCATTTTAAGCAATTCTCCGCCAGAACTTGCTGTGGGGCCCTGCCCCTGCATGGCAGTGGACGCATCTATCACATTAAGCCCGATTTTACTGGCTTTTACCATATCGATGATGATAGATGATGTCCCTGTAGGTTCAAGTTCTGTTGCTTTCTGGTGAACCAAAGACCTCACCGTTCCATACACCAGGCCGGGATATCCACCCACACCGACATTTTTCATTGCCAATGTCACCGTTGCCAAGGTGTGAGTCTTCATCATGGGTACAGAGCAGACCATATCTGCGTTGTACATCTCTTCATGAATGTAGATTTTTTTAAATACAAAGTTATCCGGAATTTCCATTCTGGCCATTTTCCCCACATGGAGATTAACCAGAGGTATATTCAATCTTTTTGAAAGGTCGGCGTATCCCAGTTCGTCAAAAACGCTATCTTGAATAGCTTCCAGCGCCTGATGATTTTTTGTCCGACACACATACCCCTGAATACTCATATCCATATTCTGAATAGACGCAGCGCTTGCTTCTCCAATGAAGACATCCTTGCCTGCGTTTTTCATTATTTTTGCTATTGCCCCGACGACCTGCGGGTTGGTGGCGTCTGAAGGCATGGGGGTGACCAGGTTTGGCTTTAACAGAATACGCTCTTTGCCTTTAGCGACATTATTCAGGCCGCCAATAAGATCAATAGCTTTAGCAATTGCGTAGTCAGCTCCTTTTTCTTCACTCCATTTGTCATTAATTTTGACAATGCTTACCAATGGTGTTTGGCCTGAAAAATAGATGGTATTGGGGATATATTTGGCCTGAAAGATTTCAAATTCTTTTTCATCAGCAATACCGATGCTGCCCACACTCCCCATTTTGCAGCCCAGCATGCCGGCCAAACACAAATAGGCTCCCCCTCTGCCTCCTTTGATAATAAAATCTCTACGGGTTAAATCCATTTTTCACCTTTGCAAGATCTATTCAACACATCCATTCTGTGCCAGAAAAGTCTTTGATGCATCTGTGTTGAATCAACGCTGATTAATCTCTAAATTGCGCGATCTGGATACCTAAGCCGATACACTGCTTTCCGTCCATGCATGTATCTGCGTCATCGGGCTCAAGATGAGTTTTAATCTTTTTGCCGCCTTTTTCCAGATGAACAATATAAGCCTTTTTTTCGTTATCATAATCAACTTTCATATCAATCCCGCATTCTCCAATGTCCGGAAATACTTCTTTAATCTTTTTGCATAATTTATCGTTATCGTACTTTTTTACGCCCATGATCGTCCTCCTGTTTTTGAAAGTTAAAGGGTGACACTTACATCATGTCAAAAAATGCTTTTATTTCAAATGGGTTTTAAAGACTACCGCGGTGTTAAATTTTACCCAGAGCGAAATCCGTCTGAACCTCACCCTTCAGTACATGCTGTTTGAAAATCTGGCGCATCTTGTTTGCATCCACAAGCTGATAGACAATCGGCTCCTGGTCTTTGATTTCAACGGTTACATTCGGTTCGCTGCTGCACATTCCCATGCATCCGGAATTCACAACACGGATATCATCTCTGCCTGATTCAGACACGAGTTCCATCAGAGAACTCATAACGTCACGGGCTCCGGCAGCGATACCACAGGTGCCCATATGTACGGTGACTTTAACATTCGCATCGCCTGAACGGAGTGAAATATTTTTTGAAGTTTTTTCTTTAATTTTTTTCAGATCATCAATGGATATTTTTGCCATTTTGTTTCTCCTTTATGTTTCTTTATTTTTCGGTTCAAGTTCTCCAAGTTCCTTACGAATTAATTCAGTCAAATGATGTATTACAGCAGGTTCATTTAAGGGAACGCTATCAAGTTCTCTTTTTATTTCCCGGGTGTCAAGGCTGAAATCATTTTCATTGATTTGATGGATATAAACGAAATCGATATCTGTATTTCCAGCGATCAGCGTTGTAATGGTAGCAGCCATATCTCCGACCGGGGCTCTGTCAATATGATCAAAGGTAAAGGTGGCTGTCACAGCAGTCCCTTTTTCGGGGCCGGAATCGATGGCAAAATCCCCATCGCATCTTTTCGCAGCGGCAGCGAAAAGCGAAAGACCCAAGCCGACTCTTCGCGTGGTACGGCTGGTGACAAAGGGATCGGTTACGGTTTCAATCATTTCCTTCGGGATGCCAGAGCCATTATCCCTGACACTTATCATTATGCGGTTTGTATCTCTTTGTTCCTTTACTGTGACATGGATACAACTGGCTCCGGCAGTAATTCCATTTTCCGCGATATCGAGTATATGCAGTGAGAGTTCTCTCATCTATGCCTGAACCTTTCGTCCGCCCTTGCCTTGTATAGCCAGGTTAAGTTCTTCAAATGATTGGGCTGCCATCAAAAACTCTGTATAACTTCTTCCGATATCTTCAGGTGAATGAGCGTCC
>JAABPS010000102.1 GCA_011391835.1 Desulfobacteraceae bacterium | reverse complement strand
TTTCAACCACAAAAAAGGTGGGTCCTTCAGGCGTTTTGGCCAGCAAGGTGATAAAATCTGCATATCCGCCCGTAGAGATGAATACTTTGTTACCATTCACTTTATAGCCGATGATTTTTCCATCGCCATTTTCCACGGGATCCGCGGTTGTTTGCAGGGCGGCCAGGTTGCTTCCCGCATCCGGTTCCGTAACGGCATAGGCAACCAGTGCCTTGCCGTCGGCAATGGCGCCCAGCCATTTTTCTTTTTGCGCTTCGGTGCCCGCCACCAACAATGGTTCGGAGCCCAGCTGAATGGCGAAAAAGGCCGTCGTAATACCCAGGCAAATCTTTGCCATCTCCCGAGTCACCAGACAACAATCTCTGGCGCCGCCGCCAATGCCGCCGTATTCTTCAGGGATAAAAAGCAATTGGAGGCCGATTTCAGGATCCAGCAATTTCCGGATAACGTCTTCCGGGAAAATTTCATTTTTATCCCATTCAAGAATATTCTCCTTGGTGAGAAGCTTTTTTCTTAACTGTCGAACCGTATCTAAAATGAGCTTTCTGGAATCAGCATCCAATCCTGCCAATCCTTGATTTTCCTGGCTTTCTGAACGCGCCATTTTTTATCTCCACACACTATAATCGTTAAAATTAATTTTATTCTTCAATGGAATAACGTTTTGATTGTCTAACTATACAATCTCAATCGGTTTTCGAATAACATCAAGTACTACTAAAAAATCTTACCAACGAAGTAGTATAGCCCCATACGTCAAGCCTGCACCAAACGCATCCAGAAGAATGGTCTGGCCGTTTTTGATTCTTCCGTCCCGAACAGCTTCATCAAGAACTGACGGAATGGTAGCAGACGATGTATTTCCATATTTATCAACATTGATCAAAACTTTTTCCATCGGAAACTTCAGTCGATCGGCTACCGCCTCAATGATTCGCAAATTCGCCTGATGAGGCACAAACCAGTCAAGCTCACGAATGTCAATTTTATTTTCCGCCAAAGCCTGTTGGGCAAAATCGACAAGTGTCCTTACCGCCACCTTGAATATTTCTTTTCCGTACATCCGCATTTTATGTAAATTCTTGGAATACCTCCCCGGTGTCACTTCCATGGATGATCCGCCCGCAGGAATATAAAAAAGTTCCCATAAATTCCCATTGGAGAGCATGTGACAGGATAAAATCTGATGTTTTGAATCTGCCGCCTCCCGTTCAATAACCAAAGCCCCTGCAGCATCGCCAAATAAGATACAGGATCCCCTGTCCTGCCAATTGGTAAAGGGGCTCAGCAGGTCAGCACCAATAACCAATGATGTCTTGACCTGTCCTGTTTGAATGAATTGCTTAGCGGTTGCCACTGCATAGATTAATCCTGAGCAGGCCGCATTGATATCCATGGCCCACGCCTGGCTGGCGCCAATTTTATGCTGAAGCCAGCACGCAGTTGATGGAACTAATGTATCAGGTGTACAGGTAGCATAAAGTATCTGATCGATATCCTTTTCTGTTTTACCCGCCATATCCAGCGCCTTTTTCGCAGCGGCAAGTCCCAGTGATGAATTATGCTCTGCCGGATTTTCGATGTCTGCAATTCGCCTTTCGCGGATACCGGTTCGTTCACGAATCCATCGGTCGCTTGTTTCTATTCCGGATGCTTGAAGTTTTTTGACGATATCGTCATTCGTCACGCGATTTTTCGGAAAAGCGGATCCGGTTCCGGTAATCCTGGCAGCAAATGAATTGGATTTCACATGTCTCATCTATACTCCGCTCGTATTCCTATTTTTTTATTCGAATATGTATTTATAAAGTTCATTCGTCTATTTCGTGCCGTATTTCCTTAGAATCAGCGACGCATTGGTTCCGCCGAATCCAAACGAGTTGCTCAATGCCACCTGTATGTTCTTCCTGCGCGCAGCATGGGGAACGTAATCCAGATCGCATCCCACATCCGGATGATCCAGATTAATCGTGGGAGGAATAATCCCGTCTCGAATGGCAAGCGCTGTAAACCCTGTTTCTATGCCGCCTGCTCCCCCCAGCAGATGACCGGTCATGGACTTGGTTGAACTGATGGCAATAGATGCAGCCTTCTCTTTGAAGACCTTCTTGATCGCACTGGTTTCATATACATCATTTAAGTCCGTTGAAGTGCCGTGGGCATTGATATAATCCACTGCATCATAGGAGATTCCTGCATCATCTAACGCATGTTGCATGCACCGGGATCCGCCTTCGCCGTCTGGGGATGGAGCAGCCATGTGAAACCCGTCTCCGCTCAGCCCAAAACCTATGACCTCCGCGTAAATCTTAGCCCCCCGCTCAAGGGCGCTTTCTAACGGCTCTAAAATAACTATGCCGCTGCCTTCACCCACCACAAACCCATCTCTGTCCCGGTCAAATGGCCTGGAGGCTTTCTGGGGTTCATGGTTTCTGACAGACAGCGCCTTCATGGCGTTAAAACCGGAGATGCACGTTGCAGTGATCACTGCCTCCACTCCGCCGGTAATCATGGCGTCTGCCACGCCGTGCTTCACCATCTTGTAGGATTCCCCCACCGCGTGGGTGCCTGCTGCGCATGCTGTGGCAATGGATAAATTAGGCCCCTTTGCTCCAAAGTAGATAGAGATCATGCCCGGAGCCATGTTGCCGATAATCAGGGGAATAAAGAAAGGACTTACCCGTTTGGGGCCTTTGCTAAACAGGGTAACGATGGTTTTTTCCATCATCTCCAGACCCCCCAGACCGCATCCGGTCACAACGCCCACTCTGCTGGCATTTTGGCTGTTTATAACAAACCCGGAATCCTCCAGCGCCATTTTCGTTGCAGCAGTTGCATAGGCAATAAAAAGCTGGGTACGGTTCACATCCTTTTCCGGCAGAAAGTCCCCTGCATGAAAATCCTTCACTTCACCGGCTATCTTCGTCTTATGCAATGCCGTGTCAAACCGGGTAATTTCAGATATGCCCGACTTTCCAGCGCACAGCGCCTTCCAGGTTTGCTCTGTGCCGATACCCAGCGGCGTCACCAGACCTATCCCTGTGATAACCACTCGCCTGTCCACAAAAACCTCCATGCAAAAACACACCCGCCAACAGTTATATAAACACCCCGTATCAGCTAACTAAACAAAATCCCGCTAACAGCGGGATTTTTGTATACGAGAACACGTCGTTTCTCCATTAACCGGATTATTTGGCGTTTATATAATTAATGGCATCTTTTACAGTCACAATCTTTTCCGCATCTTCATCGGAAATATCAACGTCAAATTCTTCTTCCATGCTCATCACCAGTTCCACTAAATCAAGTGAATCTGCTCCCAGATCATCCACAAAGGACGCTTCTGGCACTACTTCAGATACATCTACTCCCAACTTCTCTGCTATCATCTTCTTAATCTTGTCTTCTGCTGTCATGTGTCTTCTCCTTTAAATTGCAGTCAAATAGACTTGGCATACAAAACGGCAGCCTAAACTAAAGGCTTTACTACAATAATTACTTTTCATAACATATAGTAATTATATAACTCATTGTAAATTAATAAAATAAATTAATTTATCGTGTTTGAACAATGGAATAATTAAGTAATTTAAACCCATCATGTTGTCAAGAATTATTTTCGTGCTCAGATATTTTTATAGGATTTATTAAGGATAAACTGTTTTAACTAATTGATTTATTATATAATATTGTATTTTTAGATGAATAATTGATTCGCGGTTTTAGATCTTCACCCTTCAGCGTTGAAATATTCCTGTATTTTTACTAATTACTTTATTTTTATTAGCAAAAGCGTGAAGTTGCCTGCAATCAGTACAGGGCTTTTTAAGGGTTTATTTAAAAGAATTGGGGCTGAAATGGGGAAGAATTACCCCCTTCACTGCGATAAGGATATGAGCCTGTAGGCATGCATGCCGGCCATCCATGCGATATCTTCTGGAGAAAGTATTTCCCCTGTGATGTTATCAAAAAGGATAGTTATCTCGGATGGAAACTCATCATCCCCTTTCCACAAAATGATCCGCATTGGCACGCTTGGGAAAATGCGGTATTCGAACCCTGCATCCCCAATATCAATAGGGCTGCCTTTAAGATGTTTTGATGCTTCTCTGAATCCTGATATATTTTGGCCGAATAGTTTTTTCAAAGGATCCACTGCCCTTTTTAAAAACGCACTGAAGTAAAATGAAGCTCCGGGTATCTCTCTGTATGAAACCCAGTGCTCTGACGGTACACGTGAGCTTTCTGACATCAAGTAATGCAAAATCAACACCTGTTCCTGGATCGGTATCTCTTTTCCCTTATTCGATTTATCCGTAAAATTAAAATCCGGACACTCAACCAAATATACCCGGTCAAGAAAAGGGATTGTAATGCCATTTTTTTTATGGGATTCATATCCTGACCTTCTGATGATTTCATTAAAATCGTCTCTCTTTAGCTTTTCAATGGCAATCTGTTTTGCGTTTTTATAATCATCCATTCGGGCCATAGGTTCACCTGTTTAAAAAAAAGCCTCCCCACAAATAAAAAAGGGGGAGGCTGTTTTTTTGTTTTTTAAAGCTCAGAACGCTATATGTCAAGCCATGAATCGGAATAGAGTGTCTTTCCTAAAATTACATTAACAGTCTTAACATAATCCTGCATTTCTTTTGAAAGACTGCCCATATCGGGTGCATTTCCATCCATGGTTGCATGAACAATGTCCACGATATCCTGACGTTTTCCTTTGGCAATAGCAGTAAGCGTATCATCCAACGGATCGGATATAACGGAATACATCCCATTTCTCTCAAGCATAATCATATAGGTCTGATTGAGTATGGGGCGCAGATGTGATGGAGGGCCATTCGAGATATTTGACAGCCCGCAGGTACTCTTTACTCCCGGAAACATATCCTGAAGCATTGCCTGGAAATCCATCAGGCTGATGAGCTGCGGCTGCTGAATATTCACAGGTGTGACAATGCCGTCTAACCAGATCTTTTCATTCGCAATACCTGCTTCGTTCATCGCGTAAACAAGTCCCGCTGCAAGCGCACCCCGCTCATCCGCATCACGAGGCAACCCATCAGGTCCCCACATCAATGCAATAACATCCGCCTGATGTTCAACGGCCATGGGAATCATTTTTTCATACCGTTCAGGCCGTGCCATGATAGAGTTAATAAGCGGCGGCCGGGAGGTTTGCTTATACACCTTAAGCGCCGCATTAATCGCCTCAATATTTGATGTGTCCAACGCCAGCGGCACATCCGAAACGACTTCCTGAACAACTTTAACCACCCAGGGCATTAACTCGTGCCCGTCCTTTTTCGCAGGGCCAAGATTAATATCAATATAATCCATGCCTTTGCTTTTTTGAAAAAGGGCTTCCTCCTGGATCGGCTTCGGGTCACGCTCTTTAAATGCCGTGCCAATTTTTTTTGATATTACATTTAAACTTTCACCAATAAGTATCATACATCCTCCTCTCATCAACGGATGATTTCATCTGTCAATGAAAATGACTGCTGAACAGCAATCCATATTTATTTTCTTGACTTCAGAAACGCCGGAATGTGAGCAGCCTCTCGAGGCCCAACCGTAATCGTCCATCCAGGCAGTTCTTCTTCAACATCACCGGCAATCGCAGCCGCATATCCAGGTATTATCAGTTCTTTATGCTTCACTTTATCCATGATACCGCATTTCTTGACAAATGCGCCCACATCATCGCCGGAGAACTTTCCTGCTGCCCAGGCAGTCATAACGGAAAGCCCTTCTGAATCCTTAATCAACAGCCATGCCGGAACCTTGCTGCCTTCAATTTCACCGGAAACGATGAAATATGTCAACGCAAAGTTGGTTGTAACAAGCACGGGCGAGTTCTCATTCGGGTTGTTGATCTCATAAATCCCTTCTTCCTGAGTCATCGGCCGCTGCGGATCCGTGTAAATATTGAGTCGTTCAAGAAGAAGCGGAAAAATGCTTTCACCCGTGAAATCTGAAAGAACTGCTATACCGCCATATTTGGCCACATGCATAGCGGCAATCAGTGTTTCCATGTCAAGAGTTGAGGCCATTTCACAGGGAAAAGTAATTGTCGGAAACCCCAGCGCCCTGTTCCCGTTCTTCAGTGCCGCGCGTCTGATCGCAACCATATCCTCCAGAGACTGCTTTATCTCCCTGGAACCGGGATCCAGCACAAGGTCTTTTAGACCCATTCCTGTCAGCTTATTTATCAGCGGAATCAGCGCCTCAGGGGATGCGGCCTTTACAGCCAGCGGCAGTTCATTATCTTTTGCCAAGGCACCAAACGCATCGGCATTGGATTCAGTAGCCGCATATAACAGCGGACGTTTAAATTTGCACGCATCAATGCCTGCCTTCATCACATCTGCCTTCTCTGTCATCAGCACAAGGTTAAATTCTGATGTTTCCGCAATTAATTTTGCTTTTTTAGCAAATGCATCTTTATCGCCCTTGACATCCTTTAACGCCACCAGTTCAGGACGAAGTTTTAATCCTACCCTTTCATATTGGAACGCATTCCATACGGTGAGTTTCGATTTTAGATCTGCATCAGAGATATCAGATCCAACCATCGCTGCAAATGCTGTGGGATTATAAAATGTTTTTTCATGTCTGTACTGAACTGTCTCACCGCCGGTTGTAAAGCCACGCACTCCCTTTCCAATAGCAACAGGCCGAATGGGAGGCGCAGAGGCCTCTGATAATTTCTCCTTTGCCTCATCAGAAACATATGGACAACTGTCCAATTCGGCTTTTCCGGATGCCAGATTCATGGCAAACGCAAGGCAAGTAGGAACGCCACATTCCTTGCAATTTGTCTGCGGCAAGAGCTTGAATATTTGAATACCGGTTAACGCCATTTTAATCTCCTTTATAAATTTAATAAATTGCGGGCTGCGCGCTTAATGCTCGCAGCCCGTTTTAATTAACTATCCAATAATAGGATCCATATCAAGAGCCGGATGTTTCTTCTCTTGTAAAAATGGAAGGATCTCTTCTTCTGTTATACCCACTGTTTCATCGGCAATCCGATCATACAGATCCGGGACACCGAGTTCCTTTCCGCGTTTATCCAGCCTCTCTTTAAGCTCCTCTTTGAGCATTTTGGGCATCCATACCAGACGGAGAAGACCGCCATCACCGGCAATGAATTTACCCTGAGTAATATTAAATTTAGAGTGACCCACGAAACCGGGTGAAGAAGCACCCCCGCCCATTACGCCGGCAAGTGTGGTAAATTTCATGCCGCACGGTGTTTCACCCGCGTAATCTCTGCCAACGGTCATAATGCCGTTACATGACGGAAGCATCGCCGCAATACATTCGCAGCATCCGCATGTGGTCATGGGATCTTTTACCATGGAGTAAAAATTATAATGGGTGACAGCTCCTCGGGACGCTTTGTAAATGAAATCATTTACTCCTTTCCACTGGCCCAGAACAGGATCAAGGCACTCCCCCTTTTCGATGGGTTGATTCGGCCCTGTGGGATTGATTTCATACGATGCTTTGCAGTCCATCCAGTTATATGCGCCGCAAAGCCCTGTTCTTTCAGGACTTACCGAACACACATGATTGGGTGCAAACGACTGGCAAAGGGTACAGGAGTAATACGTTTCCACGTTCTCATCTTTCATCTTTTCAACACGCTCATCTCTTGTCTTGTATTCCGCTCTCGCCGTTTTGGTCAGCTTATCAACATCGGCCTTTTTGGTGTAAAGAGTTACCTGCACCTTGTCCACGATCTTCGTGAAATCCTGGTGGAACTTGGCATGAAGGACAACGCCGATATCTTTCAGGGTAAAGCCTTTTTCGATGGCAGCCTTGCTGACACGAACCCATGATATATCTCTCTGCCCGATGTGCATGATGCCCTGGATATAGTTAATCAGATGATGGATCTGACGCTCAATAATCGGTTCAAAATCCGTCTGGAACTCCCGTCCGGCAATTTGGACAAAAATACCCAGCGGGAAGGTATCGCCCACCTTCAAGTCCTTAATATCTGGTCCGACGATTTCCACTTTGCCGTCTTCAATCGCGCTCATTTCAGCCATCTTCACAAGCTCAGTGCACTGTGTCTTACCGCCGCCTGTCTGACAGTACAGGTCCTCACCTCGAACGCGTTCACCCTCATAAGCCGGGCCAAACGCGCACGGGATATCGATATTGGCAACCGTAACTTTAAGCCCTCTCACCTCAACCGATCGCTGACACATTTCTTTATGGGGCACATTTGCCACAACATGTTCATAGGTGCATATACCGGTTGGCAGAATTTCCGGAATATCGGTATCTGCCAGCGTCGGGAAGCCCCAGTTGACTGTACCTGCCGCAGCAACACCCCATTCGGTTCCAATATCACCCAGGGCATTGACAAAAGCAAAGATCCTGTCCTTGTTATAAAGAAGGATCTTTTTATGATCTCCTGGCTGAACGCCACCAAACGCCATGGCCGCTCTGTTGGCAAACCCATGCGCGAATATGGCAGATGAAATATCGGGCCCAAACGGCACGATTCGCGTGTTCCATCCTATCTGCACGCCCGCTTCGATGAGCTGCTCGATAACAGAGGTATTATTGTGGCGCGCAGCGCAGAAAATATAAAGACTTCTCTTCTGATAGTCTTCCACAATCATTTTGGCAATCTCTGGATTGGGCGCAGCGCCTACAATCGCCGCAAAACCGGGCGCGGATCCATCGACAAATTCAACGCCCCTTTTTCTCAGAATCGTATCATCCGCCGGGCCGACCCAGATCTTTCCTGCTTCAATGTCAGGATCTTCCTGTGGCAGATAAAAATCCGGCTCTCTGAGAATACGCAGCGCCTCCTTTATTTCAAAACAAAAGAGTGCCGCCATACCCGCATCCAGAAGAGGCCCC
>JAABPS010000101.1 GCA_011391835.1 Desulfobacteraceae bacterium | reverse complement strand
TATCAATGAAACATTCGTTAGAGGCGCGAACGCCGTTTCTTGATTACCGGCTGGCGCAATTTGCGGCGACGCTGCCGCCTGAATTCAAGGTGAATCTCAAGGATCGAACCGAAAAGTTCATTTGCAGGTATGCCTATGAAACATATTCAATATTAGACAGTGAAACCGCCCATCGCGTCAAACAGCCATTTACGATTCCGCTTTCGGACTGGCTGGCGGATCCCACTTCTCTGCCGGAGTTTATGCAGGAAATATTGCTGGGCGATGTTGTCAAACAGCAGGGGATATTAAATGATGCGTGCGTAAAAAAATTAGTCAGCACAGTGTCCGCTGAAGGGATTGGCCCTCAGACACTGGTTTCCACTGCAGACAGGGTATTTGCAGTAGTTATGTTTAGCTTGTGGTACAACGAATTCTTTGGGTCATTAAAATGAGATCTATGAAGAACGGGAAAAAGATACAAACGCTTATGGATGTGTTTACAGACAAACTCATGGATCTGCTTATCCAGAAGTTTTCACCTGGCCAACGCACCTATGGTTTTGAGTATGAGTTTTTGTCTATGCAGCCGCTGAGTCCGGAAGACATGGAACGGGTGTACGCCGTATTGCCGGCATGCGGATTTACGCCTGATGGCCCGGCATTTATATCCGCATCGGGCATGTATATTACCATTGAGCCTGGCGGCCAGATCGAATATTGCAGCCCGCCGCTTTTAAAGGGCGATACTCAAGGGTTTCAACAGTTGACCAAAATGATTCAGGAAACAAACAGAACAATCCGGGACAGACTGGGCATTGAGTATATCGGTACGGGCTACATTTCCGACCGGGTTGATGCGCAGATGATATTAAAAGCACAGCGGTATCAGAATCTTCATGCGCGTATGCTGAGAACCGGAACACGGGGCAGAGAAATGATGAAAGGTACGGCATCAATTCATCTGCATGCCCGCATCCTGGATATGGAAGATGTGATTCCGTTGTATAAACGATTTACAGAGCTTTCACTGAGCGATAATTTTAAGATGTCCGCAGATCGCAGAGATATTTGGAATAACACAGATCCTGTCAGGTGTGGCCTGCCTGTCAAGGATCCACACCGCATTACCCGTCCGAAAGACCTGCTTTATGAAATTGTCCGTTTTGCTGTGATGGCCGAAGATATTGGAGAAAATGTCCCATTCCCGGAGAAAAAGGATACACGTTTTGAAGCGTTCTTGTATCATATGACAACCCTGTTTACAGACATTCGGTTAAATTTAAAGGGGCCCTCCTGGGAGCTGAGAACATTGGACAGCCAGCCCATAGACGTATTTCAAAAGAAATGGAATACATTTATCAACAGCATTGAAACTATGAACGCGAGAATTTATTAAATGAAAGAGATCGTTATTTATTCGTCCCAATATTGTCCTTATTGTATTATGGCCAAAGAACTTCTGGACGCCAAGAATGTGACATACCAGGAACGGCGCGTAGATGAAAAATTTGAATATGCCCGAGAATCCGTAAAAAGAAGCGGTGGAAGAAAAACCGTTCCGCAAATTTTTATTGGCGACTACCATGTGGGAGGATATGACGATCTTCACGCGCTGGATCAGGAAGGAAAACTCGATCCCATGCTTGACGGATAGTGCTCCCAGCCTCCTGTGTACTTCTCCGCATGATCATGCAGTTGAATTTGGCTTGACATGTCCATGTGGATTTTCTATGCTTCGCCCCAAAAAACAATTTTGGGCAAAATCAACCAATGGCACATATTGACAAGGCCATGCTGCTTAATATGAAGTAATATGTGAATAATTTATTGTCTTAGTAAACATAAAGGATAGAATCATGTTCCCAGTAAAAAAATATTGTACCCCATCAATCTTGACTCAAAAGATATCTCTATCGTGGTCAGGATTGTCGAAATCGCACGGTTTTTTAAAGCAGAGCTTCATATCGTTTACGTCAATGATCCGGCTGCGGGATATCGTTTTCCGGCTGATCATGAGGGCGCGGTATCGTTAAAGGTGCATGAGGTGGCTTCGGATGAATTGCTGGAAGGCATGAAAATAATTTATGCAGTATCAAAGGGACAGCTTGACGAAGAAATAGAGAGATATTCCAGAGACAATGACATTGATTTAATTGTCGTTGGGCACAAACACAGAAGCAAACTTTACTCGGCTTTGTTCGACAGTCCGGATGTTAATATTGTTGATGCAATCAATATCCCGATTTTGATCTTACCAAAAAACAAATAACCCATTCACAGATACGTTCGTTTCACGTTGGATGCGCAGCGCGGGACGCGGCACTTCATGCGCAACGCTCTTTTTTCAGCGCCATGATCATGTTTGATTTTCAATTTAGCAATTCGTTGCGGCAGATCAAAACACAGGTTAGTAAAACCCACTTAACTCCCAAAATTTAGCCCAATCAATCTTCGATGCGCAGTCCTGCATCTTTCGAATGATTTGATATTATTTGCAAATCGCTCTTGAAGATCAAAATAATAAAAAGGAAGTAATATTTACTTACCTGATTCAAACACTTTAGTTTCAATGTGTAATGCGTTACGCATCAATATGTTAAGCGAAAATATTTATTGACAAGATGAGTCCCGCTGTGATTTAGGCACTTTAATTATCGCAATTGTTCTTTGAAATTTCTCATGCAGTTTTAGATTACATCCTGATCGACAAAGCCACGTTCGCATGTACATGGAACACGGAAAGTCACGGGTCTCATGAAGTAGTTTTAAGGTGTTTTCGAGACAGCCGGACCGCCAAATTGGACGGCCCGGTTTTTTATTTTTTGAACCATAAGGATGCTAACGGTAGTCAATACTAATAGCGGTAGCAGTTTTTTTCTGTCATTGCGCTCAACCCATTTACTTGTCACTCGTCACTCATATAAAAGGGGGTTTCATGAAAAAGTCTTTCATGATCACTTTGGCCTTATGTCTGAGCTTCTTTGTTTCCACAGCCTCTGCTGTTGACGTCACCCGCCTGGGGCCCAAGCAGTATGACCGCACCAATGGCAAACCCAATGTTTATACAGATACCTTTCGCGCCTATGATAATGCCGGCGCCATTATCGTCACCAATGGAGATGCCAGCGGCGATCACCGGATCAGCAGCGCTGTTATTACCTTAAATGACCAGGTCATTTTCAGGCAGAACCAGTTCAATCAAAATGTTGACCGCCTGGAATCTGCTGTTGATCTCAATGAAAGCAATACCCTTACAGTTGATCTGCGAAGCCAGCCCGGCAGTTATTTGACGATTACCATCATACAGGATGTAGAGCCCCCTACGGCAGGCATTTCTGCTGATCCCAGCAGTATTATTTTTGAAGAAGCGTCATCCGTTCTCACCTGGACATCAACCCATGCAGATACCGTAACTATTGATCACGGCATAGGCCAGGTTGGTCCAGCGGGTTCGATTACGGTTTCTCCTGAAGAGACCACCACCTATACCATCACGGCTGTCAATGACGGCGGCACAGCCACAGCCAGCACGACCCTGACCGTCACCTATCGTCCGCCTACGGTAGGCATCAGCGCCAATCCTGAGTCCATGCTCATCGGCACATCTTCTACACTTTCATGGAATTCAACTCGCGCAGATACAGCCGTTATCGACAACGGCATTGGCCCTGTGAATGTAAACGGTTCAACCATCGTATCTCCTTCAGAAACCACCACCTATACCATCATGGTAACTGGCAGAGGCGGCACTGCTGTATCCACTGCTACAGTCACGGTTACGTATCCGCCGCCTATTATTGGTATTAGCGCTCACCCGGTTTCCATCCTTTTGGGAGAATCAACTACTCTATCCTGGACATCCGTTTACGCAGATTCTGTTGTCATAGATAATGATGTGGGCAGTGTTTCTCCAAATGGTTCCATTAGTGTATCTCCCACAGAAACAACCACTTATACGATGCTGGCCACTGGCCCAGGCGGTTCGTCAGCTACTACGGTTACAGTAGAGGTTATAAAACCACCCACAGTGGATATGACCGCCAGTCCGTTAACCATTTACAAAGGAGAATCCACCACCCTTTCCTGGACCTCTGCAAATGCTGGTACCTGTTTCGTTGAGCCAGGCATAGGCGAAGTGCCTGTAAACGGATCTGTATCTGTTTCTCCTCAAGAGACAACGACCTATACCATCCTGGCTGCAGGCCCTGGCGGAGCAGCCTCAGACACCATTACCATCATCGTCGAAGACCCTTCTGCTCCTCCTGCAATATACATTAACGCATCACCATCCACCATTCCCATGGGCGGATCAACGACCCTTTCCTGGTCATCGGATAATGCGGATTCGGCCTATATCGATAATGGCATTGGAAATGTTCCGGTCAATGGTTCAATTTCCGTTTCTCCGGACAATACTACAGCCTATACCATTACAGTGACCAATTCGTTTGGTAATGCAAGTGCCCAGATCGTTGTTTATGTCACAGGCAATCCTGAACCTCAGCCAGAAGGCCATTTCGGTGCACAATACGAGGATCTCACTCCGCAGGATGCCACGATTACGCAATATGATCCTCTTCGTTTTGCGCTTATTACCGGCTCAGTACAGACTATCGATGCATCTCCCATCATGAATGTAGCCATCACTATTTTAGATCACCCGGAATACGGAACTGCATTTACAGATTCCAATGGAACCTTCTCTATTCCTGTGGAAGGTGGAGGTGTTTTAACGGTTGTCTATTCTAAAAAGGGATTGCTTTCCGCTCAGCGGCAGGTGGATGTGCCGTGGAATGATATTGCAATTGCAGAGACTATTCAGATGATCGAACAGGACAGTGCGGCTACTGCTGTTACCTTTGACGGAAGCGCAGATACAATCATCACCCATCAAAGCACAAAAGTGAGCGATGAATTTGGTTTACGCTCATGCACAATGGTCTTTACCGGAGATAATAAAGCATATTTGGTTGATAAAGAAGGTAATGATGTTCAAGAATTAACAACCATAAACACCAGAGCAACTGAATATACAACACCTGAGTCCATGCCCGCTGTTTTACCTCCAACCTCTGCATATACATATTGTGCTGAGCTTGAAGTGGATGGAGCCCAACGGGTAAGATTTGACAAACCGATTATTACATGGGTGGATAATTTCCTGGGGTTTGATGTAGGATCAGTTGTACCAGTGGGATATTATGATCGAGATAGAGGTGTCTGGGTGCCTTCGGATAATGGTGTGGTTGTTAAGCTCTTGGACACGAACAGCGATGGTATAGCCGATGCTTTAGATGCAGACGGAGACGATCAACCGGATGATCTAAATAGTAATGGCTTTTTTAATGATGAAGTTAAAGGTCTCAAAGATTTATCTAAATATATGCCAGGATCAACCTTTTGGCGTGTGGAGATATCTCATTTCTCGCCATGTGATTTAAATTTTGCCCCTAGTCCGCCATTGGATTCAATTTATCCAAATCCTGAAGGTCAACTAAGTTTAGATATTGAGGATATTCCATGCTTTGTTAGAGGGACTCTTATTAATACAGCTCTGGGACTTAAACCTATCGAAGAACTTGCAGAAGGTGATTATGTAATATCAAAGAGGGAAGATTCAAATAATACAATATTACGAAAGGTGACACGAAAATTTATTACATCTGGCCAATCAACTATGAATCTAAAATTTAACAATTCCAAAGGAGAAATTGAAACATTTGGCGTTACAAAAGAACATCCATTCTGGTCGAAAGACAGAGGGTGGGTTGCCGCGATTAATTTGCAATTAAATGAAAAAGTATATGCTCTTGAGGGAGGATGGTCAACCTTCGCCGGCATCGATTCGAGTTCCTCTGGCGAAACAGTTTATAATATAGAAGTCGAAGAATCCCATACATACTTCGTTGGAGAGAACGGCCTCTGGGTGCATAATACATGTAAAGCAAAAGTTGATCCCAGAAAAAGAACTATTCATGAAATCATTAATATACCCGGAACAGATATTTCTTTAAATTATTTGAGCAATAGAGTAAGTGGCTACAAAACCGCCCTATCTGTGCCAGCAAGCGGAAGCACAGTACCCCTCAGCCTTAAGCGAATCATTGTTAAAATGAGATTAGCAGGCAATGAATTTTCTAATATCTTAGACCCGTTGCCAAATCAAATGACAGAGTTTAAATGGGATGGCTTGGATCATTTGGGAAGAAAAATATCAGGTACTAAAGTTGCCCATGTCAGCATTGGATTTGTTTATGACATGTTTTACTTTATTCCGGATGAATTTGCTCAACCAGGCCGAGTCCCAACAACGATTCGATCAAGGCAGGAAAAAATATACTGGATGAACAAGAACCATCTTCTTCACATTTTTGATGAACAGAAATCAGAAGGCAGGGGTTCTATTGCTGAAGGCTGGACTATTTCCTCTCATCATCAACTGCACCCTATTGATTTAAATACTTTATATAAGGGGGATGGTTCAATAATAAATAAAAATTTACTAATTATTACCAGGGTAGCTGGAAATGGGATTTCAGGTTATTACCCAGACGAAGGAGGTGGTCCTGCAGATGATATTCCCGCAACAGAAGCGCTTTTAAATCGACCATCGGGCATAGCAATTGATTCGGCAGGGAATATATATATCGCAGATATGGGTAACCGTAGAATACGCAAGGTGGATAAAAATGGAATAATCACTACTTTTGCAGGCAATGGGAAATGGGGATATAGCGGTGATGGCGGACCTGCAACCGAAGCAAGATTGTATTCCCCACAAGACGTAGCAGCTGATTTTAAAGGGAATATATATATCGCAGACACGGGAAACCACAGAATACGTAAGGTTGATCCAAGTGGTATCATCACTACAGTCGCCGGCAATGGAGAAATGGGATATAATGGTGATGACAGACTTGCAATCGAAGCAAGTTTAAACCAACCATATGGCGTATCAGTTGATTCAGTGGGGAATATATATATCGCGGATCTTTACAATAATAGGATACGCAAGATTAACCCAAGTGGTTTTATTACCACAATTGCCGGAAATGGGGTAAGTGGCTATAGTGGAGATGGCGGCCTTGCTACTGAAGCGAGCCTGTATTGGCCATTGGATACAGTAGTTGACTCATCAGGGAATATATATATCTCAGATATGATGAACCACAGAATACGTAAAGTTGATCCAGGAGGCATAATCACTACATTTGCGGGCAACGGAGAAGAAAGCTATGGTGGAGATAACGGCCCTGCTACTGAAGCAAGTTTAGCCCCTGGAGGTTTAGCAATCGATTTGGCAGAAAATATATATGTCGCAGATGTAATTAACAATCGAATACGCAAGATTGATACAAGTGCTATTATTACCACATTTGCAGGCAATGGGATTGGCTGGTATAGAGGAGATGAAATCCCTGCTACCGAAGCAAGCTTAAGTCGACCATACAGCGTTGCAGCTGGCCAGACAGGAAAGATATATATCGCAGATAGCTTCGCCAATCGGATACGCAAAGTAGCATATCCTTTTAATTTAACACATGGCATGCTTTTAAATGATATCATATTCTCAGAAAAAAACGGCCTTTTGCATACCATGTATTCATCTGGCCTACACAAAAATACAATAGACTCCGCCACACGAATCATTCTTAAAGAATTCTCCTATAATGAAAGCAACCAACTGGTTTCTATCACCGACCAGTTCAACAACCAAATTATACTTGAAAGAGATGGTAGCGGCGTGCTCACAGCTATCATTTCTCCTGACGGTCTCAGAACTGGTCTATCCATTGATACTAATAATCATCTCAAGCGCATTACATACCCTGATGGAAGTTATTATAGGTTTGAATATACACCGGACGGTCTTATGACAGCCGAAGTGGAGCCTGAAGGTAATCGTTTTGAGCATGTATTTACGCCTGAGGGCGGAAAACTCAAAGATGCGACGGATGAAGAAGGCGGTCATTGGAATTATTTAAAAACCTTTAGTAGCAACGGAGATATTATCTCAAAAGAAATATCTGGTGAAGGGAATGAAACATCATATTTGGATCATACTTTCTCCACAGGCGCTTATACTTCTACAACAACTGATCCTACAGGAATTCAGATGCTCTATTCTCTTTCAGCAGATGGATTAGAAGCAAACAACTCCCATCCATGTAATGGTATGGAGTTAACATTTAAATATGGAGTGGACTCTGAATACAAATTCAAAGCTCTCAAGGAAATGAAAGAATCCACTCCTTCCTCATTGGAAAAGATCACTCTATTTGCCAAAACCTATCAGGATACCAATTCTGATAAAGTGCCGGATATCATTACTGAAACGGTTACAGTCAACGGCAGGGCAACAACGATTAAGGATAATACCGACCTGTCACAAAAGATTATCACGTCTCCACTCGGCAAAACAGTCACCTCTTTTTATGACCCGGATACACTGGTGACGGACAAGGTGAGCATCCCCGGTCTTTATGACACAACTTATGACTATGATTCCAAAGGCCGGCTGACATCCTTTCAAACCAATACCAGAGAATCCAGCTTTACATATACTTCTAAAGGATTCCTTGAGTCCATTACAGACCCGGAGAATAAAACAACTGCCTATACCCACGATTCCCTGGGCAGGGTGACAGGCATTCTTCGGCCTGACGGAAGCTCTATTGGATTTACCTATGACCAGAACGGCAACATGACGGTGTTGACCAATCCTGCAACTATTAACCACCTATTTTCATACAACAAGGTCAACAAAAACAGCTCGTATCAGACACCCATCAGCGGAACCTACTCGTATGTGTATGATAAAGACCGGAGGCTGATTCAAACCAATTTCCCGTCTGGATACAGCATCAACAACATCTATGACAAAACCCGTCTCATGCAGATACAGACCCCTGAATCAACCATT
>JAABPS010000011.1 GCA_011391835.1 Desulfobacteraceae bacterium | reverse complement strand
AATTCTCGCTTTCAACAGAAAAAAGCCTTCCGATCCTTTGGTTAAAATGATAGACAGGGAATGTGATGATTTTAACGAATGGATAAAAAGGTACGGGACATTTATTCAAAACATTCGAATAATTTCCTGCAAAAGAGAGAATGTATGGGCCCAGCAGCCTGAAAAATGGAGTATCGCCGCCATCGGCATTGATACTGCAAATAGAGTTCTTTTCATCCATTCCCCTTCTCCTCACAGCCCTCATGATTTTATTAATATGCTGCTGGCTCTACCTATTCAGATTGCACAGGCCATGTATGTGGAAGGAGGAACGGAAGCACAATTATACATTCAAACAGATACTCAAGAATTCGAATTTATCGGTGGTTATGAAAACGATCATAAAGGAGACGATCTTATCGCGAGGCCCATCCCCAATGTTATTGGAATAAAAAAGAGGCTCGTTTTACTAAAATAATTTATTTGATAATAGTTAGGCTTGAATATAAAAGCGTGTATTATGAAACAGCAACAAAAGGAATCCTTGACATGAAAATAAAATATATATGGTTATTTGTAATTATCAATCTTCTTTTCTCTGGCCGGGCTGTTGGTCAAGATACCTTTACCAACTCTATTGGCATGAACTTCGTATATATGAAACCCGGCTCATTTATTATGGGAAGCCCGCCAAGAGAGGTGGAGCGTGTTTTGCAGAATTTTCCCCATGAAAAGCAAATTGATGAAACACAGCATGAAGTAACGCTGACAGAAGGATATTATATTCAAACAACTGAAGTCACTCAGGCGCATTGGAAAGCAGTCATGGGGAATAGCCCCGCAGATTTCGTTGACTGCGGCGATGCGTGCCCTGTTGAAAGCATCTCCTGGGAAGAAGCGCTGGCATTTATTCAAAAACTCAATTCTCTTGAAGGAACCCGTCTGTCTGAAAATGAATATATGCTTCCCACCGAAGCCCAGTGGGAATATGCCTGCCGGGCCGGCAGTACAACATCGTTTACCAATGGAAAAATGATCGGTCTGGATAATGATCTGAATTTAGACGCGGTTGCCTGGTATGCAGGCAACTCCTTTAAAAGCGTTCATCCTGTGGCGACAAAAAAGCCCAATGCATGGGGCGTGTACGATATGCACGGGAATGTTTTAGAGTGGTGCATCAACTCAAAATATCGATATCCAGCCTATCCTGTCAAGAATCCGCCCCTGTCTTATCTGGATTCAGGATCAAACCGTGTTTATAGAGGCGGCAGTTGGGGAGATCCCCCTTATGCATGCCGATCTGCGTTTCGCAAAGAAGCCGAAAAGAGTTACCGGCACAAAAATATGGGATTCAGACTGATAAAACGTGCAACCCATAGATAGGAAAATATCTAACTCTTTTGAATCTTAAGCTTTCTATGCTCAATAGGCTGTTAGGAAAAAATATATACACGGGTTCTGCATTTCCACCCAATATAATTTGGTGTGGCTTATTTGAATTGACTCGATTGATTCAGTTGACTAAGGTTTTCTTATCATGCCCGGCCAAGTAACTATACCTCTCTGGATTTTTCTACTACTCATCGTTGCTGCCATCTTGGCCATCCTTGACCGTATTTTTATTCCAAGTGTTCGATGGTTTCTCAGGCGTAGAATTTACCGTGTTATTGATGAAATCAGCACCCGGCTTGACATTGGCATCCGGCCATTCCAGCTCACAAAAAGGCAGGTGTTAATTGACCGGCTGGTATACGACAAAAAGGTAATTGAAGCCATCCATGCCCATGCAAAAGAAAGTTTTTCTCCCTATGAAATCGTACAGGCAGAAGTCGTTAAATATGCCAAAGAAATCGTTCCGTCGTTTAATGCCTATTTGTATTTTCGAATCGGATACTGGCTGGCTAAAAAAATCGCCCGGCTTTTATACAGGGTCCGTTTCGGCCTGTATGATAAGGACAAATACGAGTCCATCAATCGTGATTCCACCGTCATCTTTGTCATGAACCATCGCAGCAATATGGATTATATTCTGGTCGCTTTTTTAGCTGCTGAGAGAACCACTCTGTCCTATGCAGTTGGAGAGTGGGCAAAAATATGGCCATTGCAAACCCTGATTCGTGCCATGGGAGCTTTTTTTGTACGAAGAAACTCCGGTATTCCGTTATATCGGTTGGTGCTCGAACGATATATTCACATGGCCACAAAGGAAGGTGTGTGCCAGGCGGTGTTCCTTGAAGGCAGGCTCAGCCAGGACGGCAGAATTCAACGTCCAAAGTTTGGATTTATTGATTATATGCTTCGAAGTTTTGATCCGGAACATGACCGTGATATTATTTTTATCCCAGTGGGCATCAATTATGACAGAACCATAGAAGATCGGAGCCTCTTATACGGGCTTAATCCCGCATCCAAAAAAAGAAGCAAATGGTTTATTTTTAAAACAATCTTTGGATTTATTTTCCGCAACCTGATGTTAATGATACTTAGAAAATGGCAGCATTTTGGATATGCGTGCGTTAATTTCGGCCCCAGCTTTTCTGCAAAGCAATACTGCCGGAAAAATAACCTTAACTTCAGTAAACTTGATCGTTCTCTTCGATTTGGAGAAATTGAAAAAATTTGTAATACGCTGATGAATACGATCCGAAACATCATCCCGGCACTTCCGGTTTCCCTTGTTTCGACCGTGTTTTCCGAATGCCCCAGTCAACCCATGACGATGTTTGATGTAAAGGCAAAGGTTCATCACATCATTGAAGAAGTAGAAAAAAAAGGAGGGCCGGTTTATCGTTCCCAAAAATCAACTGAAGAGTCAATTACCGATGCCATTGAAATGCTTAAATTAAGAAAAATGATTGTCGAATCAAATGGAGAGTTTAAAGCTAATCCAAAGTCGATGGATATTTTATCCTACTACGCCAATGCAATTCGTCATTGGCGAAGCTGATTATCTTCTGAATGTTAAAAAAATGACCCAAACTTCTTCCGTTTTTGAAAAAACATACACGTATTATCTGGAGCAAATATCTCAACGAAATCTTAAAGCTCTTGAAGATAAACTCGGCATACAAGTTCTTGATAATGAAGCCGTCATTAAGGTATTCAGCCAATCCTACCGGGTTTCAGGAAAAGGGATCATAGGACCATCAGAAAAACGACCCTCTTTTGACATCTGTATTATTCTTAGTAAATACATTTTATTATGCCCTGATTTTCCTACTCATAAAAAAGGCTGGGTATCCTATAGAGATTTTAAGGATTCAGGGCCCTTGCTGAAATTTTATGCCAACGACGTTGAAAGGCCTATTGCCCATCAATTCTCAGGAAAAATAAACGCTCTTAAAAATGCCGCTAAAGCACTGGGCGGATATCCACCTCAGCTTGAACTTTCCTACGATGTTTCCATGCAGTTTGATATTCTTCCGAAAATTCCGCTTTTGTTGCTGTTTAATGACATGGATAAAAACTTTTCTTCTGCCTGCTCCGTTCTCTTTCAAAACGACGCTGATAAATTTCTGGATGCAGAATGCCTGGCGATGGTGGGCGTATTGCTTAATAACTGTTTAAAAAAGATTTCATCTGCTTAACCCGAAAAAAATATACACATGGATAAACGATCACAACAGAAGAAAAACTACACCATAGGAGTCATCTCTGATACCCATGGGTTGATACGATCTGAAGCAGTGAACGCCTTTAAAGGTACTGATCTCATTGTTCACGCCGGAGATATCGGCAGCCCGGATGTTTTGGAAGAACTCAAAAACATCGCGCCCGTCAAAGCAGTAAGAGGCAATATGGATACCGGCGAGTGGGCGTTCAGGCTGCCCGCGACAGATATTGTTGAAATAGGCGATGTTATGATTTATGTGCTTCATGACGTAAATACTCTGGACGTGGATCCCGCATCTGCAGGTATTCATGCCGTCATCAGCGGCCACACCCATCGCTCATCAGCAGAATTTAAAAACGGTGTGCTCTTCCTTAATCCTGGTACCGCAGGGCCGTTTAAACCCCCTATTTCTATTGCCCGCCTGAGAATAAATGGAACATCTATGGAGCCGCTTTTTATTGAATTAAATCGATAAGATTTATTCTTTTGGTACGTTACACACAACAAAATATGATCAGCAGATCGTTTAAACGCAAATATAAAAAATGACCATACATATTCATTTTGAGATGTATGGTCATTTCGCAATTATTATTGGAAAAGTATTTTTCCAGGAATACTTTATCCTTATTGACTCAACTACTTTCTGATCTCAATAATTAAAAATCATTCGTAAAAACGTTCCATTTTATTTTACCAGCTTTATCTCTTCAAAATTTCGAACATAAAATGTATATGAAGGCCAATCGTAATCAATACGTTTGTTCATCGCATATATTTGATTTAGCCCCAGCAAAGCTATTTGAGCTGGATCCGCGCTATTGATCGCGTGAATCTTCTTTAAAATCTCTAATCGCTGTTTCGAATCTGTCGCTTTGGCCTGGGCAAGTATCAGTCTATCCATTTCCTTTTGCTTGGGCCCGTCCTTATAATACCCGTATTGGGAGCTGCTCATCATGGACATCATCATGCGAGTACCTGGATCATAATCTTGAGTAAACTGTGACAGCGCCATATGTCCTGCTCTTTTATCTCTATTTCTGCAATAGGTCAGATAGGTGCCGTACTCAAGTTCCCATAATTTTGTTTCAAAGCCGACCTTTTTTAAATAGTTCTGGATCACTTCCGCAACAAGGCGGGCATTGGGCATCACACTGGTATATCCGATAATCACGGGCTCACCAGTATAACTCGATTCCTTGAGCAGTTTCTTTGCCTTCTCAAGGTTATATTCAACCTTGTACGTTGGATCATAACCAAGCTCACCGGGGTTGGCCCACATATAAAGGGGGAACCCTTCACCTAAATATATCTTGTCGATAATCTCCTGCCGATTAATGCCGCAATTGATTGCCTGGCGAACTTTAATATCATTTAACATCTGATAAATACAGGGCTTAATTGACAGGTAAAACATACTTGGTACTCTTACCTTTTTAATTTTGATTTGATCATTCGTTTTTAATTTTTCTACTTCATGCGGCTGAACATTGTAAATCAAATCAACCTCACCGGTTTGAAGCATAGAGGATCGGGTCACCGAATCAGAAACAATTAGCAGTTTCACCGTCTTAAAATCAGGTTTGTTGCCAATATGATTTTCTGCTGCTTCAAGGGTAATACTTTCACCGATTTTTCGTTCGGCAATACGATAAGGCCCGGATCCAATCGGTTTCGCGCGAAATCCGTCTCTTCCGACATTTTCATAGTATTTTTTCGGTACGATGCCTATCCACATGGTTTCCTGCCAGGATGCATAGGGATTATAAAACCTGTAAATCAGTGTGTAATTATCTACAACCTCAATAGATTCTATTTCATCAAAAAAGCCGATTAATGCGTTTGCATTTTCGGGATTTAGAACCTGTTCCACTGTAAACTTTACATCATGGGCTGTAACCGGATCTCCATTGTGGAACCTATGACCTTTACGAAGCTTAACCTTGATATCCTTTTTATTTGGTAATATGGTAATCGACTCCGCTAGTTCCTGATATCGCATATTTGTTTTGGTATTTACACCGTAAAGAAGAGAGTCATAAACAGAAGAAAAAACGGGAAGATCATTTTGCGAACGCCATTCAAAAGGAATAATGGTCTCTGGATCAGTGTTGAGCGCTATTTTAACAGTTGTATTGTCTGCTGCAACAGCGTAACTTATTGGAAAAACAATAAATAAAAGAAATGACAGAACCATAAAGAGTATGTGACGCCTTTTTTTCATAAAATACCTCCGTGGTTAAAAGTTTTCAAAAAACAATGCATTCCTCCTTATTTCATTCCACAAAACTGACAGAAATGTAGACCAATTTTTATAACTATCTAAAAATATGCAATAATCATACCAATGACAAAAATACCCTCCTTCCTTAAATAGGATCGGGGGGAGATAGATACAAACACGTACGTATTTCAGAAATTAAAAAACATCAAAAAAATGCCCATACATATTTCTGTTAACATGTATGGGCATTTCACTGCAAGCTCATTCAACCAAGCATTACAGTCCTTAAGGGTTTAACTGCTTCATGTATATGACTTCATCTTTTTTCCTCAAATGAATATCCCTGATTCCATAAACTCGATCGGATCTATTTTGCACGTTTTATACTTTCAAGCTTTCTGAAATAGCTCGTCCATGATTCCCAGTTGTAATCAATCCTTTTGTTCATGGCGTATATCTGATTTAATCCCAGCAAGGCAATCTGCGCGGGATCCGCATTATTGATATCGTGTATCTTCTTTAAAAGATCCAATCTTTTCTGCGGATTCATTTCACTTCCCTGTGCAACTATCAGTCTGTCCATCTCTTTTTGCTTGGGCCCGTCCTTATAATATCCATACTGGGAACTGCTCATCATTGACATCATGAAACGGATCGTTGGGTCGTAATCAATGGCAAATTGTGATAATGCCATATGTCCGGCTCGTTTGTCTTTAGTTCTGCAATAGGTCAGATATGTACCGTATTCTAACTGCCACAGCTTTGTCGCAAATCCAACATCCTGCAGATACTTCTGTACTACTTCCGCCACCTGAGATGCATTTGGCATCACGCTGCTGTAAGCGATAATAACAGGCTCTCCTGTATAGCTGGATTCTTTCAGCAGTTTCTTCGCTTTTTGCATGTTAAATTCCACCTTATATGTTGGGTCATAACCAAGTTCATTGGGATTGACCCACGAATATAGCGGGAACCCTTCCCCGAGAAATACCTTATCGATTATTTCCTGCCTATTAATACCTGTATTAATCGCCTGTCTGACCTTCAGATCATTTAACACAGGAAAAATGCAGGGTTTGATGGATAAGTAATACATGCTCGGTGTTGCAGCCTTTTTAACAGTAATGTGATCTTTTGTTTTCAGTTTTGCTACCTGATGAGGCTGGACATTATATATAAAATCCAGCTCACCAGTTTCCAGCATGGCTGCCCGCGTAACTGGATCTGGCACTACTATTGCTTTTACTGTTTTAAAATCGGGTTTTGAATCTATATGATTCGGCATGGCTTCAAGAGTAATGCTTTCTCCAATTATTCGTTCCGCCACCCGATAGGGGCCTGACCCTGCGGGAACTTTTCTAAATGCCTCTTTTCCTATTTTTTCATACTGCTTTTTTGAACAAATCCCTATCCACATCACCTCCTGCCACGATGCATAGGGTTGAAAAAAATGAAATATGGCGGTTTGATCATCCACCACTTCCACAGATTCGATTTCATCATAAAATCCAATCAGAGCATTGGCATTTTCAGGATTTTGTATCTCCTGCACCGTAAACTGCACATCATGGGCTGTGACCGGGTCGCCTGTATGAAACTTCGGTCCCCTGCGCAATTTGACCATAACATCTTTTTTACTGGGCAGCACCTTCACAGAAGCTGCAAGACCCAGATTACGCATTTTGGTTTTTGAGTCTACGCCCCAGAGAAGCGCATCATGTGTGCTCATAATGATGGCCAGGTCATTTTGTGATCTCCATTCAATAGGATTCAGTGTCTCTGGATCTGCAATCAATCCAACTTTAACTGTATCTTCCGGCCCCGCAAATACCGCAGTTGATGAAACGGCGATTAGCATGAATAAGATAATTACCATAATTTTTCCCAATTGTTTGTTCTTCATACGCCTCCTCGAAATAATGAAATTTTCAGATTTTTGCTCTTTTGATTACAGCCTAATAAATATGTAATATAAAGTTACATAATAATAGAACTGATACATCTGCTTGCAATAACTATACCAGACCATCAACCTCTTAACCTCTAGAAAAAAGAGTTAATATTTTGTATAATTTCAGTGGGTTTTAATTAATCTAAACATTGGACATTTCGGGGAGGAAATAGATAAAACGACCTCAAAGCCGAACGATTGCTGTATGCAAATGTTCGGTTTTCCGACTAAGTGCGGTCAGTCCACCACAACGGCAGGATAGCATCCATCCGGTTGAACCATCCGTCAGGCTTCATTTTGGATATCCGGTAATTTCTCTGATACGCTGGTACAGGGGCATTAATCGTTTGTACATCTTTTTATAGACATCCTGATATAATTGGTCATACATTTGGTGATTGTTCTTATCAGGCTCAAACACTTCACTGATCCGGGTCATATTTTTTACTGCCGTATCGAAATCGTTATAAAAGCCCAATCCTACTGCCAGATCAATGGCAGCTCCCAGTCCTGATGTTTCGTATAAGTGGGGTTTGGCGGTCGGCAGGTTAAATATATCTGCTGTGATTTGCATGGCATGTCTGCTCTGGCTCCCGCCGCCGGACACACGCAGTTGGGTGATAGGAATCCCTGTCTTTTTTTCCGTTTGCTCCTTTCCCTCTCGTAACGCAAACGCAAGGCCTTCTAAGATGGATCGATACAAATGAGCCCGGGTATGGACATCTCCAAAACCGATAATTGCCCCCTTGGCTTCAGGACCCGGAGATTTCAACCCAGGAGACCAGAATGGCTGCAGCACCAGCCCCATGGAGCCCGGCGGTATTTTATCGATAAGGGTATCAAACAGCGCTTCGACTTCCTGTCCATGTCTGGCGGCCAGTTCAATCTCCGGATGCCCAAACTCCTCCTTAAACCAGCTCACCATCCAATACCCTCTGAAAACCGTAACCTCAAGGTTATAATAATGGGGGACAGCCGATGGAAAGGCCGGAAGAAGTGTAATGGCTTCCAGGTATTTTTTGTGCGTGACATTAATGGTCGCGCTTGTCCCATAGCTCAAACAGCCAATGTCAGGTTTAAGACTCCCGGATCCTAATACCTCACAGGCTTTATCTGCGGCGGCAGCAATCAATGGAAGTCCAGCGGGTATACCTGTGTGTTTCGCTGCAACCGTTGAAATTTTTCCAAGTGTTTGACCAGGAGGAATCAGTTTGGGGAGTACCTCCGAATCAATGGGAAGTAATTGCCACTTCCAATCCCACCATTTGCACCAGGCCTGCCGTTTATAGTCAAATGGGATATACCCCACCTGGCATCCTATTGAATCAATATATTCGCCGGTGAGCAGATACGTCAAGTATCCGGACATGAGCAGATATTTGTGTGTTTTTTCCCACACCTCCGGCTGATACGTACGAATCCAGCTGGCTTCCGCTTCTGCTTGTAAATAGTTAATGGTACTGGTAAGGCCTGCTATCTTGAAAATCAGTCCCCAGACCCCGCCAATAGGCGGAAGACCGTATGTTTTGCGCTGATCCAGCCAGGTCATGACAGGGCGAAGGGGCTTTCCGTTTTTATCCACATTCACAACGCTTGCACGCTGGGTCGTCAGAGCCACTCCAGCGATCCGGCTCTTGTCTACTCCCTGCTTTGTCCATAACCTTTGACACGCCTGGCACAGCGCCTGCCAGAAAACGTCTGGATGCTGCTCTGCCCACCCTGGCTGTTCGGAGAAGTATGGACTGAAAACAATTTTTTCAATCGCAATGAGATCGCCTTTTAAATCAAACACCAGCGCCTTTAAACTCTGGGTTCCATTGTCAATGGCCAGCAATAGGTTTTTACCGCTCATGATTCTTTCCCCCGTTGAAGTTTATAAATAACTAACCTGTTCAGGCAATTTAGAAATTCTGGCTTACTTTTAACTTGCGTTTTTTTGTCAGTTTTTCAAACCATCTCGATGGGTGAATAACACTTTTTTCAGAAAACTCAGCCGGCAGCCCGTATATCCGGTTCCACAGGTCAAGATAGTTTTTCATCTCATTTTTCCACTGCTTTCGGTCCCATGGCAATACAGGCGCACACATCTTCTTTATGCGTTTGAGATACGCTTTCCCGCCTTTGGGCGTTAACATCCCTGCGCGCACTCTCCGGAAAAGAAGATCATCGAGGTGCCGGATCCGCTCATGTTGAGCGGTAAAAGGTATTTCAGCCCAAAGCGTGAGCGTTCCGGGAATGAAATTTAAATCCTCCGGTGAAGCGGATTTCACAAGTTCCTCAGCGGACATTCCATATCTGCCGTAAAGACGTCTCCATGTCTCTTTGGATAATCCAACGTCTGGATCCGGCGGACCCGCGGGAACCCGCGAAAAAATGGCCTCATCTGGTTCAGGAAACTGGACAGGAGGTAAAAACGGCTTTGCTGCGTTGAGCGCGTCGTGAGCGAGTCTTCGAAATGTTGTTAACTTTCCCCCAGTGATGGTGACAAGTCCTTTTTTCACCCAAACCACATGCTCCCGCGATTCTTCTGAAGGCTCCAGTTTGCCTTTGCTCAATACCGGCCGGATGCCGGCATAACAGGAAAGGCAGTCCTTGAACGATATGGAAAGAGATGGAAAAAGAGATTGCAGCGCCTCCATCAGATATAGCCCTTCTTCCGCGGACATATACGGTTCATGTGAAATATCTTCCGTATGATCAAGATCCGTTGTCCCGATAAAGATCACATTCTCCCATGGAATAACAAAGAGCGGTCGTTTATCAACCGGATGGACAAAGCTAACTGCTTCTTTAATGGGGATAACGCTGGACGGGAAAATCAGATGGCTGCCGCGCAACGGCCTTAGGTGCAGTTTCGCCTTTGGCGAAGGATGCAGCCTTTCCGCCCATACGCCGGTCGCATTTATCACGGCTTTTGCGGATACTGCCTTTTTAGCATGTGTTTCCGTATCTTCGATGACCGCGCCAATAACTTCCCCGTTTGCGTTTCGCCTTATCTCCGCCGCACGTGTATAGTTCAACGCCTCAGCCCCCAGCGCTATGGACTCATTCATCAGCCGGAGCACCAGCCTGGCGTCATCCACCTGGGCGTCAAAAAAGCGAAATCCCCCTAAAAGCCCATTTTTTTCAATATGCGGCGATATACGAGAAAACGCATCGGCTTCGAAGTACTTATGCTGCCTTTTTTGCGCGATCAAATCATAAATGGATAGTCCCGTTTCCAGCGCCCATTTGCCCAGACCATGCCCTTTGTAAATGGGTGCCAAAAAGACCAGAGGTTCGACCAGGCCAGGCGCATCGTTGAGTAAATGCTCCCTCTCTTCCACAGCCGCTTTGGTCAGCAAGAACTTTCCTTCTTTTAAATAACGAAGTCCGCCATGGACAAGCTTTGATGAACGGCTGGAAGTTCCCCAGGCAAAATCCTTTTCTTCCACGAGAAGCACCCGCAATCCCATACGGATAGATTCACGTAAAATCCCGGCACCGGTAATTCCCCCGCCAATGATGATTAAATCCCAGGTATCCTGCAGAGAATCAATTGTTGTCATAACAGGTCAATTAGTTAAGAAAGATATTCTGATATTCATCGAACGATCCCATCTGAATGCTGGCTAAAACCGTTTCATTGAAACTGAACTATTAATACGTGTTTTTTGCCCTGGTAATATCCTCTGTCATCCCCATCACGATTAATGTCATCCCTTCCTTGATGACAAATGTGGGATGAGGATTCAGATCAATTTCATTGTTCTGTGTTTTGGTTCCCAGAATAAGGAGGCCAAACTTATCCTTCAGTCCCGATTCGGCAATGGTTTTTCCCACAGCATGTGAGTCTTTTGATATGGTAATCTGGTGAATCCGGTATCTGCTGGAACCGCTTCGGAGCATGCTGTCTAAGAAATCAACCACCGTAGGCCGTATCATAATGGACGCCATTCGAAGCGCGCCAATGGCATCCGGTGATACCACCCGGTCTGCTCCTGCCTTTTTAATCTTAGCCTGCAGCTCCTGATTGACGATCCTGCTGACGATGCGGACTGTTGGATTGAGCATTCGTGCGGTCATAGTCACATACAGATTATCCTTGTCCACCGGAAGGCAGATAATGACACCTGCCGCCTTTTCAATCCCTGCGGCAATGAGATGTTCGTCATCCGTCGCATCCCCCTGTATATACAGCAGATTCTTGAGAACAGCTTTACAGCCTTCAATGGCGCTATCATTCATTTCAACCAAGACAGCTTTTTCGCCATTTTCAAACAGCTCCATCAGAACTGGACGTCCGGTTTCGCCGCCGCCACATACAATATAATGATTTTCAAGTTTGTGTATCATTTTTAACATTTTGTTCTTCCTTAAAATACCGGAGAGTTCTCCTTCAATTAATATGACGGTCAGGGTACTCAAACTGTACAGAATAACACCCATGCCAAACAAAATAAGGAGCATGGTAAATAATTGGGCGGGCACATTTCCTGAAACCTTAAACACTTCTCCATACCCCACGCCGGTAATGGAAATGACGGTCATGTAAACACAATCAATGATGCTGGCTTCTCCGCCATAAATGATATAATAACCGGTACTCCCCGCCCAGACCACCAGCACTATCATCACCAGCAGCAGATAAAGTCTTTTTTTAATATCCATTTGTTAAAGCAGTAAATAGTAACGGGTTAATAGTGAATAGTTATAAAAAATGCCCACATTCATGCTCTCCCTTTCATATCTTTAAAAATCCATTCCTTAAACTCACGACCCCTTGGACCTTTGAATTCTGTTTTTTACTCGTCACTATTTACTATTCACTTGTCACTATTTGACTATTTGCTATTAACTTTTGCCGCATTAAATCCAAGATCAAATGCCTTTATATTGGTCTCTGCAAAAGCTTTTTTAGTCCTTGTTAATATAGCTTCCTTAACCATATCTGATGACACGGGAAGGATGGATGTCTGGATCAGCGCTCCCAGTAATACCATATTCACAGACATGACATTCCCCGCTGTCTTTGCAAGGGCAACCGCGTCAAATGCCAGGAGTTTGGATGTCTTGTTTCGAATAAGCGTTTGCAGCCTGTTCAGGTCAGGATAAACACCCTTGCCGATGGCTACGGTAAATGGCGGAAGCGGTGCAAGATTGGTAATAACAACTGTTTTTGAATTGCATTTGTTCAAGGCTCTGAGTGTTTCCGATGGTTCGAATCCCAGAAGCGCATCCGCCTCACCGTCTGAAATGATTGTGCTTTTCGCATCGCCAAATACCAAAGCAGATTCAACCACTCCGCCTCTCTGTGCCATGCCGTGAATTTCACTCATCCGAACCGGTATATTGGCCATAAGGGCAGCTTCACCCAAAACCCTGGATGAGAGAAGATTTCCCTGGCCTCCGACCGCAACAATAATTAAACGCGTTATATCCATTCGTTTCTTCCCGTGGGTTATTTATCTAACCTGGATTCAATCCGATTTCTTTTTTAATGGCAAAATAGCATTTTCCGGACAAATCTGCGCGCATACCGCACACCCCACACACATATCCGGATCAATTTTTACTTGATCTCCCTCAATAAAAAAGGCCGGACACCCAAGATCATGAATACAGTTCTTATGTTTTTTGCATTTTTCACTTACATAAAAAGGCCTGGCATTGAGCTGGTTCAGACTTTTGGCATAAAGCGTACAGGGCTCCTGAGAAATGATGACAGAAACACCCTTAAACTGGAGGGCTTCTTTTATTTCGTCAATGCTTTTTCTGACTTTATACGGTTTGATGATTTTGACAAGAGGCACGCCCACGGCCTTTACCAAAGATTCAATGGATACCCGTCCATATCCAGAGAGGTTTAATTGTTCCATATCCACGCCTGGGTGAGGCTGGTGACCGGTCATGGCCGTTGTTCCGTTATCAAGAATAACCAGGGTAAAATTATGGTTATTAAACACAGCATTAATAAGCCCTGGAATACCTGAATGGAAAAATGTGGAATCTCCGATTATAGAGATTACTTTTTTCTTTGTTACTTTTGAAAATCCGCCTGCTGTCCCCACGGACGATCCCATGCAGATCAGAAAATCTCCGGTGGATAATGGAGGTAAAAATCCAAGCGTATAACATCCGATATCTGTTGAGCAAATAGTCTCCATCCCTTCAGCTGCTTTATTGATAGCATAAAATGTTGCCCTGTGAGAGCACCCTGCGCATAAGTTGGGCGGACGTTGAGGGATCGCAGGAACATCCGTAAGGTCTGGGACAGCGGCGGATTGATAGGAAATGCCAAAGTACCGGGCGATGCATTTTCTTACTCCGGCTGGATCAAACTCGAACAGCCTTGAAAAAAGATCTTCTCCTTTGCCGCGAATGGTGAGCGTAAGCCCATCTTCCTGCGCAAAGGCTTTCACAGCCTCCTCCATATACGGCTCGCCTTCTTCCACAATCAACACTTTTTCACATTCTTTGAGAAACCCTTTGATTAACGCACCCGGCATGGGATGTGAAAAACCCACACGGAGCACTCGGGTTCTGTCTGAAATAGCCAGATCCAATATTGCATCACACACATAGTTATAGCTGACTCCATTGCAGATAATTCCCCATGCGCCGTTTCCGGTCACGAAATTATACGGGGAAGTTTCGGATTCCTTTGCGGCTGTTTCAAGATTCTTTAATAACTTGATATGCAGGTTTCTGGATACTGCCGGAACCGTTACATAGTTAAAGGGATCCTTTTTAAAATCTCCTGTTGTCACCCGCTGCGTAATTTTTCCCAGTGCGACAATTTCGGTTGAATGATTAATCCGAGTCGTTGTCCTGAAAATAACGGGTTCCTGAAGTTTCTCTGAAAGGTCAAATGCATACTGCACCATCTCCCGGGCTTCTGCCACAGACGAAGGCTCAACAATCGGCAGGCCGGATAGCTTTCCATAATACCGATTATCCTGTTCATTCTGGCTGGAAAACATATACGGGTCATCCGCTGAAACAATGACAAGACCTGCTTTGACGCCTACATACGCCAGAGTCATCAGCGTATCTGCGGCTACGTTCACCCCCACATGTTTCATCACGCACATGCTGCGAACCCCGGAATTTGCGGCTGCCGCGCATACTTCCAGGGCTACCTTTTCATTGGTGCTGTACTCAAAGTACAGATCACTTTCCTGCGAAATCTGAAAAAAATTGAGCGAAATTTCAGACGATGGGGTTCCAGGATAGGTGGATGTAAACGCCACACCCGCTTCAATCGCCCCGCGGGCAATGGACTCATTGCCAAGGAGCAGCATCTTTTCTCCAGGTGAATTAACGAGCAGCTTGTGCATGTATCGTCCTTATATATCTTTTGAAAAACAGTTCGAAAGTTTATTAAGCAATTCAAATAAAAGAATATTATTTAGATACTATATCACGTAATAGATTCTATATACGGTGGTAATATCTGTGTAAAGAATTTTCTACACCAAAACTCTTTACAAAGCTAACCCCTTGATTTATAGAATCCAATAATCAAATGAAACCTGAAGTGTTATTATAAGTGTATTGTTAACCTATTAACGATTTCACAGGCTCATTAGCATCATTAAAATGAGGTTTTTATGCCAGAAGAGACTATCCTTGTTCTCGCCTCAAGAAATACGGGAAAGACAGTAGAAATTAAAGACATGCTTAAAGGCTTTCCCATTATCATTAAAGACTTAAATGACTTCGGCCCTATTCCTCCCGTTGTAGAAACCGGAACTACCTTTGATGAAAACGCATATATTAAAGCAAGCTTCACAGCCAGAATACTCGGTTTGCCTGCCATGGCAGATGATTCAGGGCTCTGTGTGGAGGCCTTGAATGGTGCGCCAGGCGTTTACTCAGCCCGTTACGCAGGTAACGATGCCACCGACGAACAGCGCTGTACCAAACTTCTGCAAGATCTACAAGGGCTATCCGACCGCAATGCCGCTTTTGAGTGCGTTATTTCCATCGCAGTTTCTACAGGCGCTGCCCTCACCTATGAAGGACGATGCGAAGGTCTAATCGCTGAAAAACCCAGAGGAACCAGTGGATTTGGATATGATCCCATATTTTATTATCCGCCTCTGAATAAAACATTTGCTGAGATGTCCCGGGAAGAAAAGAGCCAAATTAGTCACAGGGGTCTTGCGTTGAACCAGGTAAGAGATGAGTTGGATAAGATCCTGATTTGGATTAAACAAAATAGCCCTGTTTTTGAAAAAGTTAATTGCCACCATAGTAGCTGATAATTTCAAGAAGGAGATTTTAAAATGCTGGAAAAAAGAAAAGGTCTTGATATTGTTATTGAAATAGGAGGAATTAAAACCATTGAAGAGGCGATGAGCCTTTTTAAGAGCAAAATGGATGCTGAACATCTATCTAAGATACAGAAATTAAAAAACAAGGAAATACTTATCAAGATTGCAAATGCCATTGCCATGTGCGAACCGGATTCAGCTTACGTGAACACTGGATCTGAACAGGATAAGCAGTTCATCAGAGATCTGGCCATTAAAAAAGGTGAAGAATCAAAACTTCCCATGAAAGGCCATACCATCCATTTTGACCTGAAGCAGGAACAGGGCAGAATCATCGACCGCACATATTACATTGCCAATGAAGGGGAGCTGGTAAGCTCTCTGGCCAATAAAATGCTGCGGGCAGACGCTTTAAAGGAAGTCAAAAAATTCATGTCAGGAATCATGCATGGAAAAATGATTATTATCGGATTTTACATGCGCGGCCCTGTGGGCGCTCCAGCATCCAATCCCGCTCTTGAGATTACCAGTTCAGCCTATGTCGCTCACAGCGCGGAGATCTTATATCGAAATGCGTATGCTGATTTTGAAAAAGAAGTTAAAAAACTCGGTCATTACTTTACCAATATCCATAGCGAAGGGTTAAACAGGCCCGAAGATCTTCCCAATGCACGTGTATTTATGGACAGAAGTTATCAGACCACATATAGTTTTAATTGCACATACGCCGGCAATACACTGCTGTTGAAAAAAGGCAACCATCGATTTGCGGTGGATAAAGCAGTTTACGAAAATATGGGCAATGAAGCCGCAGAGCATATGTTTATCACCGGCATTCAAGGCCCCGGCAGACGCGTGACCTGGTGTGCAGGTGCTGCGCCCAGCGGATGCGGGAAAACCACCACTGCCATGGCTGGTAATTATTTTGTCGGAGATGACCTTGCCCAGCTCTGGATTGCCAAAGACGGCTCCATTCGATCCATTAATCCTGAATGCGGCATTTTCGGCATTGTCGAAGATGTGAACAGGGAAGGTGACCCCCTGCTGATGGCGGTTCTTCGAAACCCCGGCACAGAAGTGATCTGGTCTAATGTTCTCATTGATGAAAACGGCGTACCGCACTGGGTAGGAAATGGTGAAATGCCCCCAGCCAAAGGCACAAACTTTCAGGGAAAATGGGAAAAAGGAATGAAGGATCAAAACGGAAAAGAGATTCCTTTGTCTCACCCCAATTCTCGATGTACGCTTGCATCCAAATCTCTTGGTAATTACTCCGACAAAGCCGAAGATCCGGCTGGTGTGGGAATCCGTATTTTTACTTACAGCGGCAGGGACAGTGACACCATGCCGCCGGTATGGGCCACCAAAAATCCGGATCAGGGAGTTATCATCGGCGCCTGTATAGTTTCAGCAGCCACCGCGACTGAAGTCGGCGCTACAGGGGTCAAGCGCCAGCCCTGGGCCAATGCGCCCTTTATCCCAGGCGCCCTGGGGGATTATATGACAGCCCAGTTTAAGTTTTTTGGAAACAAAAAAATAGCCAAAGACAAAAAACCCGTCATGTCCGGCTTGAATTACTTTCTTACCGAAGAAGCCAGGGGGGGCAGCTCCAAAAAACTCCTGGGTGAAAAAAAGGATGTGAAGGCCTGGCTGGGGTGGCTGGAGCGCTACGCCCATGATGATGTGAAAGCCATTCAAACCCCTATCGGAAGCCTGCCGAAATATAATGATCTAAAAGACCTGTTTAAATCCATCATCAATAAAGAATATCCTGTAGAGCTTTATACCAAGCAATTTTCATTGTATATTGATAATATTGTTTCGCGAATTGACCTTCAGGTTGAAGCCTACGGTAAAGAAGACAATATTCCTGACAAGCTGTTTGAAGTGCTGAAAAAACAAAAACAAGGTTTATTGGCACTTAAGGATAAATTCGGTTCTGTTGTAACACCGGCTCAGCTTCAAGAATAAGTTGCATCAAAACTGGACACTATAATATGAAGCATATCATTTTATTAACAATTTTTTTCGCAAGTATTGCTTATGCACAAAATGTTCAACTACCTGAACCTTGTGATTGCGATCTTGAAGGTATTCTTTCAGATAGTGATCCTGCAGGGGCCAACATTCGTGAAAAACCAAATGGTAAAATATTAACCAAATTAATTTCTTCGTTCACTACCGAACAGCTTGTATTAAAAATTAAAGGGCATAGAAATAAATGGCT
>JAABPS010000100.1 GCA_011391835.1 Desulfobacteraceae bacterium | reverse complement strand
GGAGTTCGAGCGCCTTTTCCAAAGTCTTTGAATCAATAAGGCCTGCGTCGATCAGACATTCCCCTAACTTTTTACGCCCGTGAGAAACTTCTCTTGTCTTTGCCGGTTCATTCATGCTCTTTTCCCTTTAAAAATTTCGCCTCAACCGATCCCTTCTCACTATTTCTCGGCAGTCCCTCGAAACTGAAGTATTTTTTCATCTGCACTGCGCACACAGTTTCTCCCTTCTTTCTTGGCTATATATAGCGCTTCATCCGCCCGTCGTATTAACGAATCCACATCCTCATCGGAATTTAGTTGCAGGCAGGCCGCACCAAAGCTCGCTGTAATCCGTATAGATCCTGATCCGTTCGGCAGAAGCATATCCATATTCTCCACCCGTTTACGCATCCTCTCTGCAATTCCTTTTACTTCAATGCTGTCAGCCCCTGGGATACCCACAACAAATTCTTCACCACCGTATCTGCCCACAAAGTCATAGGGTCTCGAAAACAGTTTAAACTGATTTGCGAACATGATAAGTACTGCATCTCCTGATTGATGGCCATACACGTCATTTACATTTTTGAAATGATCAATATCCGTTATTAGAAGAGATAAATCCGTTTTTTCTCGAAAAGCTCGTTGAATTTCCTGGGACATTCTTTCCATAAATGCCCTTCGGTTTAACACATTGGTTAACGCATCAGTATTCGCCAGCGTCATGATCCGCTGTTCAAGATCTACAATTCTTTTCCCTATCTTTATCCGGTATTTTAACTCCTCATAATCAAAGGGTTTAACCAGAAAATCATCAGCCCCTGCATCTAATCCCTTCACTACATCCTCTTTGCTTCCTTTTGATGTGAGGATGATAAAATAAATATAACCGGATCGTTTCATCAGTCGAATTTTACGGCAAAGCTCCAGGCCATCCATTTTCGGCATCATCCAGTCCGAGATAATCAAGTTGGGTGCGCTATGTTCTTGAATACGCTCCCACGCCTCTCTGCCGTCTTTTGCAAATTGAACATCATACCCCCACTTTGGCATGACGTTTTCCAGCAGTCGTCTGGAAATGGGATCATCCTCAACAATCATGATCTTCATTTTTTTGTCTCCTCCGGATCATTCTTTCTTTTTAACGCATGTGCATTTTTATCCATTATAGTTCCATATAAGCAAAAACTATACCAAGCCTTTCATGTCTGGCAACAAGTTGCTTCTATCCCATCGTTTCGATGACCAACCAGCAACATACATTCAATCCATCCATTACAAATGGTAACAGTTAAAAAAATACCGACACCTTGTTTCTGCCGCTGTTCTTTGCCTGGCTCAGTGCCCGGTTCGCCTCTTCCAATAACGTGTCGGGTGTTTGATCAACGGCTTTGCTGTAGGATGAAATCCCAATACTGATCGTGATAGTTACCTCCAGGCGGTTGCATTCAAATAAATGCATTTCTATTATCTTTCTGATCCGCTCACCCTGCAGTTGAGCTTTTTTCATGTCCGTAAATGGCAAAATAATTGCAAATTCTTCACCGCCATAACGACACAGCAGATCGCTTTTCCGAATATTTTCGTTCATGATTTTCGCAAACTCTTTTAAAACCATGTCTCCTGCGGTGCGGCCATACGTATCATTTATTTTTTTAAACCCATCCAGATCGATCATGCACAGCGATAAATCCTTTCCATATCGTTTCGCCGCAGCAATCTCTCTTACCATTGCATCCATAAAATATCTGCGGTTATAAAGACTGGTGAGCTCATCGCGAATGGCCATTTCTGCCATCTTCTTTAGCGCCTGCTTCATTTCGTTTTTCAGCCGAAATTTTTCCAGAGCGTTGGATATGACTCGTGCAACCGATTTATCGCTCACGTTGGCCTTGGGGAGGTAATCATACACCCCAGCCTTGACAAATTTTGACGCAATCACTTCATTCCCCTGCCCGGTAATCACAACGATGGGGATATTCATTCCCTTCTCATCCATTGATTGTAAAAACTCCAGCCCTGTTCCATCCGGGAGGATATAATCCAGAATAATCAGATCAAACGTTCTCTCAACCAGCAGATTATAGGCAGAGTGAAGCGTTTTTGCCCGCGACAGTTTCATTTTTCCAAAATTCTCAACGATGCAGCTTAGCCGTATAAAATCCGAATCAGAATCTTCAATGACCAGGATATGTGTCTCCTGATCGATATTGATAATTGAAATATGTTCATAATACGGTTTGCTTTCATAGTGCCGGATGGTCTGAATCTTTTGAACAATGTCGGTCATGCTTTCACCGGCTTTTTTTATTTCCTTTACGCACTGATCAAATTCTTCAGCATCACATGTGCTGCTTCCCAGCAGATCAAGGTTCCCTAAAAGCGCAGTCAGCGGCTGGCTGAGCTCATGAACCAGCGCGCCAGCCATCTGAAGAATTACCTTCAAACGCTCTTCCTCAATAAGGGCTTTTTGCTGATCCAGCACCTGCTTATAGGTATTTCGCAATTCCTCTTCCATCTTCTTTCTATCGGTAATATCGTGGAGTAAAACAAAACAGCATGGCGATCCTTCCCAATCAATTTCCGCTGTCCGCACTTCCACTGTAACCGGTTCACCACCCATACGAACCAGATCAATCTCATCAGGTTCACCCGTTTTTATTTTAAACCCCAGGGGACTGCCCACCAGTTGATCTGTCTTGCGCCCCAGCAAAAACTCAGCGGCCGAGTTTACAAAACATGCGATGCCTTCCTTGTCTAAAATGACCACACCATCTGAATTTTTTTCGAGGATATTTTGGAATTCGAAGTTTGATGTTTTAAAAGCGGATTTTTTCATTTGTAAATCCCTTTTCTTCGCTGTTAAGCATGTTTCTTTTATGGCCTAAAAGATTTTCTACGTCATTTTGAAGCTTTTCCATATCCAGGGGTTTTGCCATATAATCATCCGCACCAGCTGATAGAATACGGGTTCTGATTTCTTCTGTATCATGACCCGTGATAACTAAGATTTTCATGTGTGATGTTTCAAAACTCCCTTTGATTCTATCGCATACCTCAAAACCATCTATGCCGGGCATAAATAAATCCAGAACCACAAGATCAGGCTTAAACTGCAACATCTTGGTTCCTGCTTCAAAGCCATTAGATGCGGTTTCAATATGGCGCTTATTTTTCGACAGCATCTTTTTAAGCAAATTCTGGATCTGGAGATCATCATCCACAATAAGTATTTTCTTAGTGTCGCTTTCCATGGAGCACATCCCTTTTTCACGCATAAAAGCCAGCAAATCCGCTTTGAGAATTCGATAATGCCCTCCTGGTGTACGGGATGCTTTCAACTCTCCGGATCGGACATATTTCCATATCGTCCATCGACTGACAGCGGAATAATTTGCTGCCTCAGGAATACTGAGTATCGTGTGTTGCATTTTTAGTCTTTTAAACCTGTTCGACAGCCATTTTGGTGTAAACGTTTTATATGTTGTAAACGGTGTATTTATAAAAAAGCAAATAGTGTGCCAGGAAAGAACACTTCCCATAAGATTTTTCTCCGGAAATTTTCTTATCTATCTGTTATCACTTATTATTTTTAAATAGATAGTGCGTCTGAAAGGTTGTTTTGGATAGTGAGGATAAAACGAAAGGAACGATAAACAGATCAAAAACCGAAATGATTAAATGAATCCACCCCGCCAAATAGTCTTTTTAATTTTTGGAAGAACAGCTAACTTTTCCGCCTGTTATATTCCAATGCCCCTTTAATAAAATCCCGAAACAGGGGGTGGGGGTTCATGGGACGCGATTTGAATTCCGGATGAAATTGACATCCAAGAAACCAGGGATGGTCTTTGACTTCAACCATTTCAACCAGGTCACCGCTTGGCGACGTACCGCTAATGACCAGCCCTTTCTCTTCCAAGATGGCTTTATAGTTGTTGTTAAATTCATACCTGTGACGATGCCGTTCGGAAATCTTTGAAACCCCATAGGCTTTATAAGCAAATGTTCCCTTTGCGATGTGACATGGATACGCACCGAGCCGCATGGTTCCCCCCTTATCCGAACGTTCATCCCGGACCTGTTTCATCCCTGTCCGTTCGTCAAGCCATTCCTTCATCAGGTAGATAACCGGATATGGGGTATATTCATCAAATTCTGTGCTATGCGCATTTTGAAGACCTGCTATATTTCGCGCAAATTCAATAACAGCAGCTTGCAGGCCCAGGCATATCCCGAAAAATGGAACCTTATTCTCTCTGGCATATTTTGCCGCAAGGATCTTGCCCTCTATACCCCGAGGGCCAAATCCTCCAGGAACCAATATCCCGTCGATAGTTGAAAATGTATGGTCGCAATTATGATTATCCAGATTCTCCGAATCAACAAAAATAAGGTTCACCCGGCAGTCATTGGAAAGACTTCCATGGTGCAGTGCCTCATTTAGACTTTTATACGATTCGGTTAAATCCACATATTTCCCAACAATGGCAATATTAACAGAATACGCTGGATCCTTGAAACTCTTAACAACTTTCTCCCATCCATCAAGCCGGGGCGATCGTGTCCATATATTGAGCAGTTCAACAATTTTATCGTCTAATCCTTCCTTGTTGAAAACAAGCGGCACTTCATATATGCACTCCACGTCTTTTGCTGTAATCACCGCGTCAACATCCACGTTGCAAAAAAGCGCTATTTTGGCTTTAATCTCTTTTGACAGATACCGGTCTGTACGGCACAAAAGAATGTCCGGCTGAATGCCGATGCTTCGAAGTTCTTTTACGCTGTGCTGGGTAGGTTTGGTTTTGATCTCTCCTGCAGTTGCAATATAGGGAACGTACGTCAGATGAATATATAAAACGTTCTCTTTTCCGATATCAGCCCTGAACTGCCGTATCGCTTCCAGAAATGGGAGACTTTCAATGTCGCCGATCGTGCCCCCGATTTCTACAATAACAATGTCCATTCCTTCTTCCAGAAGCCGGATGCTGTTTTTTATCTCATCGGTTATGTGCGGAATAACCTGGACGGTGCCGCCCAGATAGTCTCCTCGCCGCTCCTTTGTAATAACCGAATAATATATCTTCCCGGTTGTAAAATTGTTGTTTTTACCCAGTTCAGCATTGGTAAATCGTTCGTAATGCCCAAGATCGAGGTCTGTTTCGGATCCATCGTCTGTTACAAAAACCTCCCCATGCTGGAAAGGATTCATGGTCCCAGGATCAACATTGATATAGGGATCCAGTTTTTGAATGGATATGGTCAGCCCCCGGCTTTCCAGAAGTGCCCCAATGGCAGCTGAGGCAAGGCCTTTACCAAGGGATGAAAGAACTCCTCCCGTCACAAATATATATTTTGTAGTACCAGCCATAAGTATTCCTGTATGAGCGTATCCATCCGCTCGATCCAAAATTTTAGATTCCCTATCGATACGTCGACGTCAGACTCCGGATATTAAAAAGATCCCTGGACAAAGACGGATTAACCGTAACGCTTTTCACATTGATTTCCTTCACCAGAACATCATTTCTGTAAAACTCAATATGCATCGGATACCAGTTTTCATCTGTTTCTTTCCATTGCAAATATCGTATCTCAAGTTTATCTCCAGATCCCTGTTCAGTGGGGGTTCTTAGGATCCAGCGAAAAGGCTGGAAAGAATCCTTCATTAACCAGACCTGAGGTTTTGTTTCATCAGGATATCTGGCGCCCAGCACATACGCAGGTCTGCCTTCAAAACGTCCGTAACTTGCGACCGAAACACTGACCCTCCGGAAAAGAAGCTGCTGCTCCAGTGAGCTTCTGGTACGGTAAAGCAACATCTCCTTATAGGTGTCCAGCCAGGTTTCAGACGAAGTTGAAATATTTCCATCATCAATGGTAAGGTCTTCGCCTTTTGAAACAACGTGAATTCGTTGTCTGCTTTTATATGTCATATCCGATCGGAAGCTGTCCGGAAAAATATACCTTGCTGTCTCCATTCCTTCCGCGCCGCCACCGAGAGGGCCACTGTCATAAAAGATGACTTCCTGGGAAACCTCCAAGCTTTTTGCCTTTCCAAGATTCTCAATCATATATTTAAGAATATATGATCCAGGGAGAATATAAGCGTGAACGGACAGAGAAAGACTGATGAAAGATATAAATGCCAGACAAAAGATACTATATTTTCCTATGTGCTTGGTCATACCCGATTCTTTGTATTTCATGATCTAAGCGTTTTGTTTAAGTTGTTACATGTTCTTACACGTTAAAAGCCAGCTTATTTGGTTTTTTCGAAACAAAAAAAATTAAAATAAATCTCCTGAATAAACAGCATGATCGCCCAGCTCCTCCTCAATCCGGATAAGCTGATTGTATTTGGCCATTCTGTCACTTCTCGACATGGAGCCTGTCTTAATCTGGCCGCTGTTTATACCCACAGCGAGATCAGCGATAAACGAATCTTCCGTCTCTCCGGAACGGTGCGATATGACCGTTGTATAACCGGCCTGATTGGCCATCTCGATGGTATGAAGGGTTTCCGTAACCGTCCCGATCTGATTCAGTTTGATCAGGATTGAATTGGCAATACCTTTTTCAATGCCTTTTTTAAACAGCTTCGGATTGGTCACAAAAATATCATCCCCAACAATCTGGATATACCCTTCGAGCCGGTCCGTCATCAAACGCCATCCCTCCCAGTCCTGCTCAGCAAGCCCATCCTCAATTGAAAGAATAGGATATTTCTGTATCAAATCTTCATAATAATCGATCATTTCTTTGGACGAAAGACTCCGGCTCTCAGATTTCAGATGATATTTTCCATTGTGATAAAACTCGCTCGCTGCCGGGTCCATGGCAAGCCCAATATCTTTGCCTGGCCTGTATCCTGCTTCCTTGATTGCACTGATAATAAACTTTATCGCTTCTTCATTTGACGCCAAATCCGGCGCAAACCCGCCCTCATCGCCAACAGATGTGCTGTGCCCTTTACTTTTTAAAATTCTCTTTAGAACATGAAAGGTTTCAGCGCCCATTTGTATCGCTTCTGCAATACTTTTGGCGCCAAACGGCACAATCATAAATTCCTGCAAGTCAAGATTGTTTGCAGCATGCGCGCCGCCGTTTATCACATTCATCATTGGGACAGGAAGAGTTCGGGCGTGAATTCCCCCTAAATACCTGTATAATGGAAATCCGTAAGCCGATGCGGCAGCTCGTGCCGCGGCCATGGATACACCCAAAATCGAATTGGCTCCGAGCTTTGATTTGTTGGATGTTCCATCCAGCGCCATCATTCGTCTATCAAGAGACATCTGGTCTGCTGCATCCATCCCCATGACCACCGGAGCTATTTTTGTTGCTACATTTTTTACCGCTGTTGAAACCCCCTTACCGCCAAATCGTTTCATCCGGTGATCGCGAAGCTCCAATGCTTCACGCTTGCCGGTCGAAGCGCCTGAAGGCACAGCAGCCCTCCCAACCGCACCACACGCAACATAGACATCCACTTCAACTGTTGGATTGCCCCGTGAATCAATTATCTCCCTTGCTTTGATATCAACAATCTTTGTCATACCACCTCCCTAAACATTACAACACATTCACTCATTTAAAATCCAAAGGCATCACCCCTGCTTTCCCTTGACAAATTTTTAGAAGATGTTACTCTGCTAAAAATTTTATGTCAAGAAAAGGCATAGTGAAAAATGGACCTTTTTATCATTTTTTTAAGAAAATGTATTGCGCTTTAGAATACATGATTCTATTGCCAAATCCGTCTCCAAGAAGGCACCCATGAAAAAAGCAAATTTATATTCAAATGCTCATATTTTCATTGCAGCCATAAGGATACTCGAACATTTAAACAATTCCGCTCCCTCTATCGAAGAAGTTTGTAAATTTATATCCCTTTCTTTCGAACAGGGCAATTTCATCTGCCGAAAGCTGGCAGAGATGGAAATTATCGATGTCGTCGAAGGTTCATACGGAACACGGTTATTTATTAAAAATCATTTAAAGCTTGAAGAGATTAGCACCGATGAACCTGAAGACAAACTGGCACAGGAACTCATAAAATTTCAGACAACTCAAAAAGAAAAAACAAAAAAACTGGAATCCTTTCATGCTGAACAGGAAGCAAAGAAAAAAAATCTTTTCTCCGATCTTGAAAAAAAACTTCAGGAGCAATTAAAAAAGAAAGGCGGCAGTGAATAGCCGGAACGCATCTATGCCCATTACCGTACCGCCTCAATCTCACTAACAATCATCAGGATAGATCTGCGGGATCTATTTAAGCCCAATATCCCAGTTCCATAGCCCTGGCCTTTTCTTTAACGTCACCTCTGCAGGAACCGGTTCAATGATATGCACGAACATCCGGTAACCGGCCTTTATCAGCTCTTGTTTTTTGCTTCTGATATCAAGTCTCCAGTTAGGATACACCCAAAAATCTGAACCGTATTTTTTGACCCAGGCCTGCTCTCCCTTAGGACTGTTAAAAACGATTTCGGTTCTCATATCATCCGCCAATGTCCGTGACACGCATAAAGGCCAGTTGCCCGATAAAACAACTCCAAGGGGCAGGATACTGTTCTCCGGAAGCATCATATAATCTTCTTTACCAAGCTCAGGGCTGATAATCACCCCTTTACAGCCTATTTCCGCCAGCACCTTTATGGCAAGGGCATTGGCTATATTGCAAAAAGGTCCAGCCCAGATATTCACGTCCTTACTTTTTCTGAAGAGTGCCATCTGCCAGGGCATATTGATAACAAAATTTTTGGCGTCTTTCTTTAGCAGGAAGTCAATATGCTTCGTTATATCTGATTCTGATTCCGGCCACAGTACCGGTGGAAGCCACCACCACGTCTTTTTTGCAGAAATATCTGCTGGGAAGGATTTTGCTTCGTTATTTATCCAGACTCCTGCAACCTCTTTTTGAGTAATAGATGTAATAGTTCTATGGATGTTAATTTCAACTACACCGTTCTTCCTATCTGTCCCTTTAGGAAA
>JAABPS010000099.1 GCA_011391835.1 Desulfobacteraceae bacterium | reverse complement strand
ACACGCTCAATGAAAGAAACACGCCAATCATAATCCCCTTGTCAAGGTGAGGGGCAAAACCAAGCGTACAGATAAATGAAATCACGGAAATGATACCGTCATATCGCTGGGCCCGCCAGGCATGAATAAAACCGGTCACATTCACCAGGCCAATCACCGCCATCATGATAACAGCAGCCAGAACGGATTCAGGCAGATGATAAAGAAGCGGTGTAAAAAAGAGAAGAGCTATCAGCACCGTTAGACTTGTAAATACGCTGGAAAGCCCTGAGATGGCCCCAGCTTGCAGATTGACCGCTGATCTGGAAAATGATCCGGACGTAGGGTAGCTTTTACCGATGGCACCAATAAGGTTGGCAAGCCCCTGGCCGATCAGTTCCTGGTTCGGGTCCAGGCGCTGGCCGGTTTTAGCGGCCATGGCTTTTGCAATAGAAATTGCCTCCATGAAACCGAGAAGAGAGATAATCGCCGCAAAGGGAAGAATCTGAAGAAGTATTTTTAAATTGATCGTCGGCAGCGTCAGGGAGGGAAGCCCGCTCGGTATCTTTCCAACCACGGCACCTCCGCCAGTCATCTTCAAATTGTCCTCGGCAAGGAACGAATTGCCTACTTTGAGCCGCCAGGTTCGACCATCTGCCTCCATATCCGACGGACGGGCTCCACGGACATAAAAGTACAGCGTACCATCCGGCTGGGGAATACCATCGAACAGGACATATCGTATTTTCTCACGATTTATATGAGTAACGTATTTCATCTGTTCCATGTTTGCGTTCAGAATATTTAAATTATATTCCGCATCAATGATGCCAAGGGTGTCATGGTCTTTTTTTGCCTTTTCGAGGGACTTAACCATGTCTGTTCGCAGTTTGGCCAACTCCGGTATTTTTTCAGCCGCCTTATTGAAATCTGAAATATATTCAATTACTTCTGGTGATTTTATGGCGCTGAGGGCAATGCGTTTATCATATTCAAACCCAATACCCCACGACAGAAGGGTCGTCACTAACACAGCTACAAGCACATTGGGAATTTTAGGTACCGTACGTTTGAGACCATACATGATCCCAAATGCCAATAAGCCCATACCCAAGGTCGGCCAATGGGTATAATAAATCGCCGACCGGCACACCTGAATGATGGTCTCATAATGATGCTCGGCATTGTCTATATAAACACCGAACATCTTCGATAATTGAGAAGAGGCGATAATAATCGCTGCGGCATTTGTAAACCCGTTCACTACAGGATGAGAAAGGAAATTCACCACCAATCCGAGCCTTAGAACACCAAGGGCGAGCTGAAATACACCCACCATTATCGCCAGCAGTATAGCGTAGGCAATATACCCCTCGCTTCCAGCAGTTGCCAGTGGTTCAAGGGATGCAGACGTCATCAGGGATACCACCGCCACCGGGCCGGTAGCCAACTGCCTGCTCGATCCGAACAAGGAGGCAATCATCGGCGGCAGAAATGCCGCATATAATCCATAATACGGAGGAAGCCCTGCCAACTGGGCATATGCCATGGATTGGGGAATAAGCACCAGGGCAACAGTAAGGCCTGCAATAAAATCAATTCGCAGATGCTCCTTGGTATATCCGTTGAACCATATTAAAAATGGGAAAAATTTCTTCAGCATATATCGTATCCTGTCATCTCTGAAAATTGTTTAAAGGGCTATCGCCTTTATGCGTGCGAATCATCTGTATAGCCCATTGTTATTTAATTTAATAATTCAATCTGTTGATTTGATAACAATTTAACTGGCCAGAAGTTTTATGAAAATTGGCGTTGTGTGTCAAGAAAAAATACGCCGCACCATATAGCATGGCATTGGCTTTGATCCTCCCAGTGGCATACACTATTTCACAAATAGGAAGTACGTAAGGGCTGAGCCCTTAGTGGACACGAATAGGCATCTCCAGCTCCGACATTTTAATTGTATCCCCTATATGGTTGCCCCCCTATGGCTGGATACTGATAGTTGGATACAGTCCCTCCAATTTACCGACAGGATAGGGTTGAATGGTATTAAATGAGATATGTTGGTTTTTTTGGGCATGCCCCTTGTGTTCCGTCCCATTAAAATAGGCGCCATTGGCTTTGAGTATATGATCAATGCGATTCATAAAAGCGGAAACAAAGTCTGCGCCCCTGCCCTCGAAAAGCATGTCACCCTTGGAAAAAAGGCCATCAATAGTGGAAAAAGTTTTGATGGGCATGCTGTTGACTTCCAGTTCCTTTTGGTTGGTCACGAGACCCCAAACAATATGGGAAGACGGAATGGTAAGAGGTTCGCGAATATCGATGATGGTATGAGGCATGATAATGCTCTCCCTGCCGATGATCAACCGGCAGTCAGGACAGCCTCGCAGGAAACTGTTAAACCCCACGAACACATCGTTGCCCAAATCCGCCTCAATAATTTTGCCGCCGTGAGCAGTGACATTGTTGCCATCTAAGCGTGAATTGATAATATAACAATTTTCCTGGGCGTTTGAACCCTTGCCGAGCCAGGAGTTTTGAAGATAGGCGCGCTGCGCTACCAGAACATTTTCACCGATGTGGGTATGGGGTTTGATGACTGCATATCTATCCAGCGAGGAGTTGCTGGGAACCGACCGGCTCGATTCTATATTGACCACATCAAAAACGCGCTGGAAATCCTTTTTTCGATCCTCCACGAAATCCATGAAAAGGCCCTTTGGAGAAGCGCCTGGAGTAAAATGGATATAATTGCTTAATTTCTCAGCTGAATATCGATACAAAAAATTGAAGCTGTCCGGACTTCGAACCCAGATGGTGCCTGGATCAATATTGAGATGACTGATCTCACCGGCTTGCACGTAGGAATACGCACCTATTACACAATCCCGAATAGTCGTCAGATCCACGGTGGAAAAAGGGCCCAAAAAGCATCCGGCAGATGGCGATCCATGAATATTGGCATAATGGGTGGAAAGAGTGTCTTTGATAAAAAATTTTTCAAGGGTTTCTGGATCGTGGGAATAATTGTGAACGAGCGTTTTAATCAGAAAACTGTCCTCTATATCAATTCCTTCGTCCTGATTGATAAGAATTTCAAGATCTTTAAATCGAAACATGTCACCGTGCTGTTTGAGTTCGTCCCCGCGTATATCGCTTTTATATAACAGGGAATTAGTCACCCGGCATTTCCCTAAAAAATAACTGCCCGATAAATTTGAATGCTTGAATTGAAAATCCAGTGGATGATGAGGGGTAATACCGTAAAAAGCATAAAATTTAACTAATTGATTGAGGGGGATCAGTCCATGCACAAAAGGCTCGATATCATAGCCAAGTTCCCTAAGATTGATATTCACCCGTTGAACGATCCGATCCAGAAGTTTTTTCAGCTCTTTCATACCCGCTCCTTCCCTCCTATTCCTATAACCCAGACAACCCCAAAACCTTTTGAAATGGCTAAAACAAAGACTCAACGATCAGATTCACTGTCTTTCATTGCATGGAATACCGCAGCAAACACGTCCGACAAACGTAAGATGCCTATGATTTCCCCGTCTCGGGTCACCAGCAGTGACAAATGGGTTCCCACGACCAGTTGATGGATGGCCGTATCCAAAGGCGAATTCTCTTCCACATATTCTCCTTCCGATGGGGTCTGCATGTAATCTTCAACCTTCATCCGGCCTGCTTTTTTATACACATCGCCCATGATACCGGCTTCCAGTTGATACTTTTGCCGTAAGCTGTTGATCGATTTGGTGCTAAACCCAAAACGTCCGATATCCTCAATTTTTCGGATACTGTCATTCTTGGGTAAAAGGGCGCGCAGCACCCCCAACTGGCTCAACTTGCCGATAACCCTCTGATTGCTGTCCAAAATCAATATGGCGCGATGGTGGTATTGGGTATGCTCAAAATCAAATTCCTCTTGTGCTTTTTCAAGGGCCATGACAGCCTCGAGCAGAGTTGACCCTTCGGGAACGGTGGCATATTCCGACAGAGGCACCATTAAATCTTTTACTAAAAAATTTTTCAAAATCAAACTCCGGTTCAAGTGTTGGATGGTGATCTTTACTCCCAATTTTGCGTTGCAAAATTTTGATTAAACAGCAGCAAACGACGACGTATCCTTTCAACAGAACAAGAAAATTTAAAAGATACCTGTTACCTCTTCTCCAGCATAGACAATGGAATCAATGATGTCCCCCTGGCTTCTGCTGTCTTCATCATCAGTTCCTGACCTGAACTCATCGGCCTGCCCCGCAAATCTTCCGGTTTGAGTTTTAGTTCAATAGCGTCTACAGGACAGGTGGTCACGCAAAGCCCACATCCGATACACCGCTCTCTGCTGATGATAGCTGTCTCAGTATCTGACATAGTAATCGCGTTCATCTGGCATCTCGCAAGACACGCTTCACACCCGGTGCATGTGTCCTGATCTGAAACCGCAAAGTAGCTGCTCATCACCCGCTCTGCAGGATTGGAAAGACGATTTAACGAACGAAGAAGACCACAGCAATCCCCGCAGCAATTGCACATACCGCCTGGATTAACGATACTGGCCGGCTGATTCACTAACCCTGCTTTTTCACACGCATCCAGAACCGCCAGGGCTTCTTCCTGAGTAATGTATCTGCCAAGACCATTTTCCACGTAAAAATCGGCATGGGAACCAAACGCAAGGCAAACTTCCAGAGGCTTATCACACGCCTCTTCAAGATGCCCTTTCTGAACCCTGCAGATACAATCCGCCAAAGAAATTTTCTTCGTTCCTTTAATGATCGTTTTCGCATCATCGTATGGGGCCACCTGCCATGAAGCATCCAGCGCCTGGTTTACCGGAATGGTTCGAAGCGGTAAGATGAACTCATCCTTTGCGACCTCCAGAAAACCTTCGGTCATGAACGCCTCAATCATCTCGGCGAATTCCCGGTCCATCTTTTTGAGCTGATATTCGTACGATCCAATCACAAACGGCGCGGCACCATATCTAACCGCACCCTCCCTGCGAAGCCTGAAGATCAATCCCTTTTGAGCCATTCCCTCCAGCAGCTCCGCTGCCTTCTTCTGATCACGGCCTGTTCGACCTGCCACAGATTCAGGAGCTTCCAGTTGCATGGTCAAATCGAGATACATCAATGCTTCTTCCTCTGTAAAAAGTTTCCGAAGAATTTTTATTTCAATCCCGGATTGGGTTTCCGGAAAACCCAATGAATACTGATCCAGCTGTTTCCTGAGTTTTTTATAAACGTCTTCTGACATAATATTCGTCTCCATTAAAAGTTTATAGCTACTTTAGCCGCTTAAAATGAAATCGGGCAGAAAGCCCCAGCTCCTACCCGATTTCATAACTATTCATTCACTCAATAGCGAGAACACAACTTTTTAAAAATTCTTTATACTTTTTCAATAAGCACCGCGTTTGCGTTCCCAAATCCTCCGCAAAGGGTAGCCAGGCCGTATTTCTCTTTCGGATAGTCTGCCTTCATTCGGTTAAGAAGTGTTACAATGATACGGGCTCCAGATTCCCCAAGCGGATGACCCAATGCCATGGCGCCGCCCCATGTATTCACTTTTTTAAACGGAGCGTTGTCATTGTCCAGCTTTAGTTCACGGATAACAGCCAAAGACTGTGATGCGAAAGCTTCATTCAGTTCAATCGCGCCCATATCCTTGGGCCCAAGCCCTGTTTTTGCAAACAGTCTTTTTACCGCTTCTATTGGGCCAATACCCATGACGCTCGGATCATTTCCTGCCTGTGTGCCGAAACTGTATTTATAAGAATAGGAAAGCCCCAATTTATCGGCTTTTTCCCGGCTCATCATCAGCAGCAAGGCAGCACCGGCTGTCAGAGGAGAAGATGTTGCTGCGGATACAACACCGCCCTGCTTAAAGGGTGATTCCATTGTTTTCATTTTTGCAACATCTGGTTTATCCCGAATCCATTGGTCATTTTCTACCAAAAAATCGGTTCCGTCTTCTTTCTTGCCCATCACAGGAATAATCTCATTTTTAAATTTTCCTTCATTTCTTGCCTTAGCTGCGTTTAAATTTGAATGCGCTGCAAAGTTCACCATGTCGTCCACGGAGATTTTATACATCTCCGCAACCTTTTCAGCGGTCATCCCCATGGGAAGCTCTTCTGGTTTGATATATTGAAACATCCGCATGGGAAAATCCATATTCGCGCCCATAGGCACCTTCTCCATATCCTCAACACCGCCAGCCAAGATAATATCAACTTCTCCCGTTCGAATCGCTCTTGCTGCATCCATGGTTGCGGACATACCGGAGGGACACTGATTGCATATTGTCTGTGAAGGAACGCTCAATGGAAGGCCTGTAGCGATCCACGCCAATCTGCCAATATCGTTCTGCATCCCGGATGGATTGGCAGTCCCGATAAATACCGCTTCAATATCTTCCGGTTTTACCTTGGGATTTCTTTTAAACATCGCTGTGTATAAAGCGGACAATAGTTCATCGGGCCTGACATTCTTGAACCATCCTTTTTCATTATGCGCTCTGGCATTCGGTGTTCTGACACCATCAATAAATACACATTCTTTTAATTTCGTCATCTTTAATTCTCCTTTTATGTTTTTATGTAAGGTTTTATTTATAATAAGTTATATTGCCAAATACAAAAATTAACTTAAAATGTCGTTGGCCATTTAGCCTGTAGTTTCTCGCTGATTTCCTTTTTTTTAAAGAATCCTGACACATTTTCAATGCTTTTGCAATTTTGTACTCTCAAAAGCAGTTCTCAATTTAAGCAACGCGGTGAAATGACTCATCAAATTCAGGCTTTCCTTCATAACGAGCCATGTATAAAGCGGGTGCTTTATCAATATTTTCAAACATTTCGGTATTGACCTCAATGCCTGCCTTTTGAAGCGTTTTGATGACATCCTCAATTTTCGGCGGGCATCCCTTGATTGCCAGTATCTCTTTAATATTGGGATTGTCCTTGTGTTTCTGGTACATACATTTCCCGAGCAAAATGGTTTTATTCATCCCTGGCGTTGGTTCCATGGTTTTACCTGTCAGCACTTCAACCTTATCCCACGGCTTACCTTTCCACCCTGAACGGATGGCTGAAATAACCAGCCCATTGATGCCTGAACAATACGTACACATGCTCAAATCAAATTTTCGATAAAATATCCCCTTGATGCCGTCTTTCACCAGCGCTTCAGGCACGGATCTCTCTTCATCAACTGTGTAGGGAAAATCATATTTATGCGGAACGGCAACATCCTCTATCTTTTCACCAACAATTTCCACATCTGAAAGATCATATGGCCGACCGTGATTTTTTGCCGCATTTACCAGGTGAGGAACCTCAGAAGGCTCATACCCCAATGCCTTCGCCCCTACCATATCTGCTGAAATGAAATCAGCCGATCCAACAAGAACATTACTCCTTCGCATTCTACCGTCAATAGCCGGCCCCTTTTCAAGCGTGTATATTCCGTCCAGCAATGTAAACATGGGCGGCATTTTATCTGCTAATCGTGCGATATAAAAGTTAAGATCCTTCACCGGATCAGCATTATGGCATCTCTTCCGTGACTTGACATCGATCATTCCCTTGAGGTTTTTGATTCCCAGGCTGACAACTGTCTGGTTATGTGCTTTCATGGCAGGGACATTCACCACAAAGTCACTATGCAGGATATCCTCATTCATATTCAGCACCACATCATCACCAAAATCAACTTCTTCAAAGGGCCTGTCAAAGGTGTTTATGCTCTTCACCCCGTACCGCTTTTTTAACATATTGTATCCCAGCGTTTCAAAAGCATGGGCAGGCGTTTCCTGATCCTTGGCACGGCCCAGAACCATTCCTTCACCAATGGTGATATCATCGATGCCCCGCTCTTTAAGCAGGATAACCATATCTTCGATGACTCTGGACGTTGTAATAACCCCCCATTTGGGAAAATTAACTTCTTTCGTCCAGAATACAATATTTGGCTTTATAAATACACGTGCCTTGCTTGGCAGGTGATCCAGGCCTTTTGAAAGGTCAACTGCCTTCCGAACCGACTCCACCGGTTTTTCATAGCGCACAATAGATACTAATGATTTCAACATGATACCCCCTTATGCTTCAATAATTTTTTTGCAGCCCTAACAATTATTCTTTTTTCTTTGCTTCATCCTGATCCCGCAAAACCTTGCGCAAAATCTTGCCTACCGCAGATTTTGGAAGCTCAGTTCGAAATTCTATAAATTTAGGCCTCTTGTAAGGTGCCAGTTTGTCCGCACAAAACTTCATCACATCTTCTTCTGAAAGCTTTTCTCCCGCTTTTGGGACGATAAATGCTTTTACCGTTTCTCCTCTATATTTGTCGGCAATCCCCACAGCAACGGCATCAGCTATCTTTGGATGCTGGAAAAGGACTTCATCAATCTCTCTGGGATAAATATTGTATCCACCGGCAATAATCATATCCTTTTTCCTGTCCACAATAGAGAAGTAGTCATCCTCATCCTGCACAGCAATGTCACCCGTATAAAGCCATCCATTTTTGATCTGGCCGGCTGTTTCTTCCGGATTGTTCCAGTATTCCTTCATGATGAGTGGGCTTTTTATAATGATTTCACCCGGTTCTCCCTGAGATACATCCTCTGTTCCGTTTTCAACATCCACAAGCCTTACATCTGTATCAGGGAACGGAATACCAATGCTCCCTGCTTTTCGCATCCCCATGATCGGATTGGAAATACCAAGGGAGGTGGTCTCGCTCATTCCCCATCCTTCGCTGAACGGGAGGCCCATATCTTTGGCCTGTTCGATTAATTCAACCGGCATGGGCGCAGCCCCGCTGTTTAACAAACCCAGTTTCTTGTCCAGCCCCAGCTCACCCGCCTTTGGATGATTGATAATTGCATTGATCATAGTGGGCACAGACGGGAAAAAGGAAATTTCTTTAAAATTTGCCAAAAGGCCCATCACTTCTTCAAGATCAAACCGGGGAATAAGAATCTGGGTAGCGCAATTAAACATTGCCCAGCTCATGACGACAATGGTACCATACACATGGAAAAGAGGTATAATTCCCAGTACATTTCTCCGTTCTGGCGGCAAAAGACCTGTTGTCGCATTACCCCAGAGAGCGCATTGCAATGTTGCAGCAACGAGATTCTTATGGGTCAGTACAGCTCCCTTGGGAAGGCCGGTGGTCCC
>JAABPS010000098.1 GCA_011391835.1 Desulfobacteraceae bacterium | reverse complement strand
TGACAAGGGATATACGCCTGCCAGCATCATACTGGATGCGCCAATTGTTTTTAAGGATACAGAACAGGATCTGGTGTGGAAACCGAAAAACTATGCGGAAAAGTTTGAGGGCCCCACCTTACTTCGCGATGCGCTTGCTAAATCACGAAATATCGTAACCATTAAAATATTAAAAGACATAGGCATTGATTACGCGATCGAATACGCCAGAAAATTGGGCGTATCATCCCACTTAAACCGGGATCTTTCCATTGCCCTGGGTTCTTCCGGAGTATCGCTGCTTGAACTCACCAGAGCATACTCTGTTTTTAACAATCAAGGCTATCTCATAGAACCCACGTTTATTTTTAAGATCGTAGATCGTGATGGAAAGGTTCTCGAAGAACATACATTAAAAAAAGAAAAAGTCATCGAAGAAAGCACTGCGTATGTGATGACCAGTCTTCTGGAAGGTGTTGTAAAACGGGGTACAGGCACCAGGGTTCTGGCATTAAACCGTCCTGCTGCCGGCAAGACAGGCACCACCAATGATCTGTTTGATGCCTGGTTCGTAGGCTATACGCCCAACTATACCACCGGAGTATGGGTGGGCTTTGACGAAGAAGCTTCTCTGGGCAGATATGAAACCGGCGCTCAGGCAGCCAGTCCGATATGGCTTGGTTTTATGCAGCGAGCACTCAAAGACAAACCGGTCAGAACCTTTTCAGTTCCTGATGGAGTGGTGTTTTCAAAAATTGACGCAGAAACCGGGCTCCTGCCTATTCCGGAGTCTAAAGAAACAATCTTTGAATGCTTCAAGGAAGGAACCGTCCCAACCCAGTACACAAAGAAACCCGGTACCGTCAGTGATGAGGATGATTTTTTTAAATCCGGCATCTGATACGCAATGTTTCAAAGGGCTATAAGATTGATTGTAAAATTATTCTCATAAACCCATACTGTCAGCAATAGATACCACACAATCTCCGAGCATATTCACGTAACTTCCTTTTTCATTATCATACCATCCGTAAATGACTGCTTGGGTAACAGGGGTCTTGATAACCGAGTCTTTCAAAGATGTTATTAGATGCTCATCCAGTCCAGGAACTTTTTTCAGATCAATGGTAACGTTTGCAGTACGGGTATGGGTTTCGAGCCCTTCGATAATTACTGCTGCGCGCGGGAGTCCGATGATATCGCTGGAGACATTTTGTTTGTCTGAAAAAAGAAGATATTTTTTTGGATCTTCCTCGGCAGCCTGTCTGTAGATAGTATTGATAAGATCGCGGCGGATCGAATCGCCGGAAATTTCCTCCTGGAGATTTACAACCAGGATAATAAGTGAACCGGTAGATATCGGAATTCGAACAGATTCAGCAATAAATCCAATCCGTGCCATTTCCGGAATCACCTGGCTTAATGTTCGTGCAGCTCCGGTAGTTGTCAGAATAATATTGTTCATCACGCTTCTATTTTTTCTCAAATCCTTTTGGCCAGCGCCGGGAAGACGATCAAGAACTTCCTGAGATGCAGTTGCTGCATGAACAGTTGCCATGGATGCGGATAGAATTTTGGACGGGCCAAAGAAGTTGAGAAGCGGCTTCATCATGTGTGCAAGACAGGTAGTAGAGCAGGATGCCGCAGAAATAAGTTGGTGCTGTCTCGGATCATAACGGCTGTCATTAATTCCCATAACGATAGTGACAGCATCCTCAGGAATGGGCGATCCCTTATCTTTGATTTTAAATGGAGCGGATAATACCACTTTGTCAGCTCCAGATTCAAGGTGCCCGCGGCAGGATCCTTCCGGATGATCGGGCGGGCGTGTCGGATCAAGAAATTTTCCGGTCGTATCCACAACAAGGCGAACATTATAGTCGCGCCAATTAATGCGAAATGGATTTCTTTCAGATCTTAAAAATTTTACCTGACATCCGTCAATTGTCATGGAAGCATTTTTTTCATCAAGATGTTCGATAACCGGGCTGGAGCGATGCCCATATAAAAACCCATGCAAAGAACCGTATGTAGAATCCCTTTCCACGTAATGGGCGATATCTTCTAATGAGGTGCCCGCCGGACGACCCAGATTTACCACAATTTCATCAAAATATTTTCGTCCCACATGGTGCCATACCGTTAGTTTGCCAATTCTCCCAAAACCATTTATCCCCAGACTCTTTTTTTTGCTGATTTGATTATTCGTATTCATAATGCACCATTATGAAGCCTGCATGGATTGACCTGTTTTTATATAGCCCAGATAAACTGATCCTTCTTGACCATCCATACTAATAACATCACCCGATTTTAATGAAACGTCATTAAAAAAACATACTTTCTTTTTTTCGTTGCAAATAAGGCTGCCGCATCCAACCACACAGGTTTTTTCAAGCCGATGGGCCACCAATGCCGCATGGGATGTTACTCCTCCTCTGGCGGTTAAAAGCCCATCAGCAGCGGATATTTCACGAATATCATCCGGAACCGTATCGCCCCGTATCAAAATTAAAACTGTATCCGGCTCTTTCTTCCTCCAAGAGTCGATATCATCAAGGGAAAAAACAATTCTTCCAGAGATGGCACCGCCGCTGACACCAATACCATGCCCCAGATAACCTTCTGTTTTCAAAAGATCATTAATATCAAACGATTTCGTTTTTTTTCTATCTCTTATAACCATATCTCGGGTTTGAAGCAAGTAAAGATCTTTCTCTTCAGGACTTTCGAACGTGAATTCAATTTCCTGCGGAGACCATCGCTTAAGGTAAATCAGTTCAGTTGCGATGTTTTTGAGCGCAGTATATATCCCAGAAAAATCTGTTTCCAGAGATGTATCTGTGTCCCGGATCTCATACTTTTTCTGAACTTCAGAGATGGGAAGTGTTTTTACCAAGCCTGAGACAACATCTTCCCCCTGATTTCCGATGGTAAAGTCTCCCCATAGTTTGATTGTATCGCCGGGCATTCGGGGGCTGTGCGTAAAAAATACACCCGAACCAGACTGACTGGACATGTTTCCAAAAACCATGGATTGAATTGTAACCGCAGTTCCCCAGTTATCGGAGATGCCGATAATTTTGCGATAGGCCTTTGCTCTTGGGGATTCCCACGATTCAAGAACCTTATGAATTAAAAGATAAAGCTGCTCAAATGGAGAATTAATAAGTTCAATGCCCGAATCTAAAATAAGTTTCTTATAGACAAGTGCAACGTGCCGCATTTGTTCTCCGGAGAACTTTCGTTTAAGGGGTATTCCAACCTTTTGTTTAAATTCATTGATAATGGCATCAAACTCATCACGATTGAGCCCAAAGGACATGCCATATCCTTGAAGGAATCGCCGGTAGTTATCCCAGGCAAACCATGAGTTTTGAGTTTTTGCACTTATTCCGGCTACAATTTCTTCATTGTTTCCTACATTTAAAAAAGAATCCATCATTCCAGGCTGGCTAATCGACGATCCGCTTCGAACGCTTAACAGCAGAGGATTTGAGGGATCTCCATACGTTTTCCCGGCGATTTTTTCGAGTTGGGCCAGTTTTCTGGATAATTGATATTTAAAATTTTCCTTCGCCGGCAGATAGTTGTCGATGATTTCCCTGTTTCGAAAAACTTCCGTGGTGACAATAAAGCCAGGAGGAATTGGATATCCATAACTTTGCAGTTTAATTAAATTCAGACCTTTGTTGCCCAGATCGATAATGCCGAACACTTTGCTTTTTCTGGGGCTGAGAAGTGATACCACCCGTTTATGGTCATAGTTCAGGAGCTGGTTTAGCTGTTTGTCAGAAAGCATTTCAGATTGTTTAAAAAGTCTTGTTAAAATCCTGCTGATGAAAATGTCAAGCTGTTGAAGGCCGAGGGATGTCGAAATCCGATCACGGAAAAAAATTTCTGAAATCCTTGAAATCATTCGTTCTTTATCATCCGTGCTGTCCAGAAAATATTTTGGAAGAACTTGATTGATATGAATCGCTGAAAGAATCCGGGATAAATTCGGTTCATACATGTTATGAAAATGATCATTAATGATATTGCTGACGGTATGCGTGAATCCTTTCAAAAGATCGACATATTGCGTGTATGAAAACTCCCTTCTTTCGAGAGAATGGCCGAGAAGATCAAGCTGCTGTTCCATTTCAACCGATGAGATACCGTCGAGTTTTAACGCTTTGTCAAAAAGCAGCAGCAGATCAAAAATTTCTATAAACGTGGCCTTTGTTAACAGGTTCAGATCAACGCGATTGACAAGTTCCTCAAAAAGCACATTGACAAGAGATTCAATCCGCAGGGAAAGACCCATGGCATCAAACTTGAGCTCATGATACGTGCCATACATGGATGGGATATCAACAGTGAAATGCCTTTTTTTATAAATATCTTCCCTTATTTCAAATGATTCCTTTGATAATATTAACGATTTGAGGCTGTCCAGATATTCCAGAAGGCTGTACGTCTTTTTTCGGAGATCTGTTTCATGAATGGCGCTTTTCAGTTTATCCAGATCCGGAAACGCCTCAACATGGAGCTGCGAGATATAACTCTCAAACTCTGCATAATCAAAATTGTACTTGCTGTTAAGAAGCTTATAAAAGGAGAATACTAAATTTGCCCGCTCCCGATCACTTTCGGATATACCCGGAACTTCACTAACACGCCCGTTGATCTCTGATTCAGAAATGGAGAGAAAATCTCTTGGCCGGGTAATATTCTTTAAAAATAGACTGGATATTATTTTATGAATGCCTTGGACATGGATTCCATCGATGTCTATCTGGTCAAGTATATCCGGAGGAACAAAGGGTTTGAGGTGTCTTTTTTCTTTTGAATACCAGAATAAAATAGTTGCTTCGAAAAAATCGATAATTCTGTTGCTGCTTTCAACATGGCTCTGCTTGCGCAGGAAATGAACCAGTTTGTCTTTGCGATGGAATATTTCATCCATACGGGTCGATATATCGCGCAGCCTTCCCTCAGCGCCGATATCATTAAAAAATGCAGGCAAAAGCCGAACCAGCTGTTTGGCAAGATTAAAAATAGGACCGATATCGCTGTTTAAAAAAAGCGTTATATCCCGGGGGAAAAGATCCGTATCTCTGATAAAAATACCGTAAACAGAAAGGTGAATGATCATGGCTGAAAGAAGCCGGGATGACCATTGAGGTTTGTTGCTTATGATTTTAAGCCACGTACGAATGTTTTGAATATGGGCGTTGTTCATCTTTATTTTCCAGTCATTCCCGACACCATCGATCATGGGAGACTGGAAACCCTGACGGATTAACTGGTCTATAAAAAAGTTGATCAGCTCGCTATGGTCCGTTTTGTAGACTCCCTCGCCCATATTGAGCACACAATTCAGAATCGTTGCCGGATAGTTGCCGATTTGTTCGTTGATAATGGAAAAGGTTTTTTGAATAAGGAGCTGGTCCTGCGTATGGTCGCCATGGGCAATAAGCCAGGTTAATGTCCGGTTGATTTCTCTTAACGACTCTTCATGAATCATTAAAAGGCCTGGCGTGTTCATAATGAGAAAAAGAAAAAATAATTTATTCTGGCTGCCTTCCCGCTTGTCTTCCAGTGTTTCAAATAATGCATTGGGCATCTTTTTATAGGTTTCAACAAAATGCCCGTATCCGGGGAATTTGATTAGATGCTTGAGAGCAGCAATAGAGCCGATAGTCTCATCGGAAAGAGCTTCGATTTCAGATTTCCAGTGCGAAATCTGTTTGTGAGATATGCCATCGAAAAGCTTAACTATAGGTTCATTCGCTAACGAGAGATCTGCTTCACGTATCATCCAATCAAGAGGATTTTCCCGCTCAAACCAGTAGGAATACGAATACAGAACGTATTTTTTAAGCAGTCTGTTAATTGGTGTAAATCCATTGACAGCTTTATCTGCTGCTGTTAGGTAGGATTCCGCTAATTTTTTGATCTGGTAATAGCTTCGGACAAATAAATAAAAAACCCGATCTTCAACATTAAGAATTGACTCAAAAGAGTCGTCTATGACCGGCCTAAATTTATCAAAAAGGTTATCAGATTCTTTTATTAATTTTTGCAGGAAGAGAAGAAGATTGTCTGCCGCGTCCGCGCAGACATCCATATCATTTGAGGATTGAATGGCATCTAAAAAAATAGCGATATATATATGCGCGGCTTTATGCCCTTCAGGATGCTCTTTTAGTAAATAAAAATAATCGAGGCAAAGCGATCGGTTTTCCTTAACAATAAATGCCCAGTTTTTATAGGGATGGGAAAGTTCTTTTAGGAAGGTATTGAGCCTGTCCAGCAGACCGAAATACTTGGCCATGACATCTTGCAGAACCAAATATTTGGAATCTATTGAGACATCAACCTTGTAATTGGCCAGGTTGATTTCAAGAGCTTTTGACTTAATACCCAAAGCGCTTTTCTCCTTCTGAGTCAAATGTAGTTAAAGCAGAATCAGAAAAAAGAAATTATACAACCGCAAGTTTTAAAGCCGCTGAACCGGATTGAATCGCTTTTAATATCAATCAATACGTTCGCAGTTTGAAAAAGCAAGATAAATCAATACGGCATTCAAAAAGTCACAGAGAAGTAATGCGTATCTCATGCTTCATAGTTATTCTATCGCGAATAAATATCAAATTCAACTGCTCAAATGATTCTTCCCTTATGCGAATGTCGGTATTTGAAATATCCGCCCGAAATAATCTGTGATTCAGCTGGCGATACTTTCTTTGGCACCTTCAATAAGAAAATGCAGCCGGTTATGCATGTTTACTTCGCTGGTGTCTGCATCCATATCAAGAAAAAGCAGATTCAATTGAGGATACAGATCTCTCAGGCGCTTTTCAGTGCCCCGCGCGATGATGTGGTTGGCAAGACAGCCAAAGGGCTGAAGGCATAACACATCATGGATACCTTCTTCGGCAAAGGAAACAATTTCAGCAGGAAGAAGCCAGCCCTCGCCAAATTGCTGGACAGGATTTACAATCGAAGATCCTTTTTGAGCCATTTTTTTAATATCATGAAAAGGACGGTAGAATCTAAAGTTTTTCATTATCTGGTTAAACTTATAAATAGCGTAGTATGTCCTTTTTTCGAGAAGCAAAGATTGTAGCCGTGATCGGACTGGCCGTTTTAAATTTGCCTGCACATTTGCTTTGTGATCCACAAAGGGATGGAGAAAGAAGTCGATAATTGGCGGGACGATCACCTCAATTTTCTGTTCTCTTAACCAGTCCACAAGATAATGATTGGCCAGGGAATTGTATTTAACATAAATTTCTCCAACAAGTCCGATCTTCGGAAAATGTCCGTCCTTAATTTCTATGCTGTTAAATTCCTTGACCGCATCTGTCAGCAGTTTGAGAAGAAGGGATAATTCGGGCGTTTCAAAGTTAAGCTTCTCTCTGGAAAGATATTTCGTGATTACAGAAAGGGTCGATCCAGGTGTTTTTTCTCTGAAAACGGTTGCGTTGTACATCTGAATAATCGAGTCTGCATATAAAAAGTAAATAAGTCCGCTTGTTAAGAGCAAATTCGTGTCAAGCGTGAATTCTGATTTATCTGAAATTTCATAATGGCCTGTGGGAACTGAAGCTACAGGCACATCTTTAAATCCGGCAGAAACAAGCGCTTTTTTAATCAGCGAAGTATAGCTGGAAGCACGACACTGACCACCGGTTTGGGAGAGACCCACAAACACCTCATCCGGATCAAACTGGCCGTCCTTCAGCGCTTTTAATATATTTCCAGCGCAGATGATTGCCGGATAACAAATTTCATTATTGATGTATTGGAGGCCAAGTTCTACGGATTTTTTATCTGCTGGCGGCAGCATGTGAAGCTGAATACCTACAGTTTTAAAAATTTCCGGCATAATATCCGAATAAAAAGGCCCAAAGTCAGGTGAAATCATAATTTTTCTTTTATCGGTGTGTGCCGAATAAGGCCGGGTGGTGACCCGTGATACAGGGGATTTCTTCCTTGTTCTGTTTCGGATTCGTAGAGATTCAATTAACGAACGTATCCGTAATTTCACAGAACCCGGGCTTGAATTTTCATCAATTCGAATAAGGGTCTGATTTTTACCATATTCATTTAAAATGGATTTTACTTCATCCACAGCCAGCGCATCCGGGCCACATCCAAATGAATTTAACTGAATGAATTCAACGTGATCATTTTCCCCGGCCCATTTAGCCACCTCGTAGAGCCGGTTTGTGTAAACCCACTGGGTAAGCACATGCGCATTGCTGAGATCGTTAAACGAACGATTCGGTATTGAATCTTCGGTGATGACATCAACACCAAGATCTGCGATATACTTTGGGATATTATGATTAATCAGCGGATCAACATGGTAAGGCCGGCCTGCCAGAAGCAAGAGAAATCGATTGTGTTTTTTATTTTTGTTAATTAATTCATCCGCCTTTGTCTGAAGCGCTTGTTTGAATTGTTGCTGCTCTTGGATAGCTGCGTTAAATGAATTTTTAAAAATTCCCTTTTTCACCCCCAATTGCTTCAAATACGTAAAGCCTGATTTTTTTAACAGATCCATATCATTAAAAGTAACGGTGGGGGAATCCAGTGGAATGCCGTACGTGCTTTCAGGATTTATCGAGTTTCTGATAACATCCGGATAGCCAGACACAATAGGGCAGTTATAGTAGTTATCGGCATTTTGAAATTGATCTTTTTCAAATGGTACAATGGGATAGAAAATGCGGTCAACACCGGCAGTTATCAAATGCAATATGTGGCCGTGGACAATTTTAGCCGGGTAACAGATGTTTTCGGACATGACCGTGTGATAGCCCTTCTCACATAATCCCTCACTGGAATCAGGGGATAAAATTATCTTAATTCCGCATTTCACCAACAGGGTGTTCCAAAAAGGATAATTTTCAAAAAGGTTTAAAACTCTCGGAATCCCAATGGTACATAAGGGCGTTGTTTCAGGTTCGGTCTGGCGGTCAAACAGCAGATGATACTTATAGTCAGGCAGGTTAAACCCTTTGTCATTATTTTTGCCCTGGTTAGAGAATATTCTTTCACACCGATTGCCTGTATAAAAGCGATTTTGGTTTTCAAATGTTAATGCCGAAACCGTGCATTGATTGTTGCACCCACTGCATGAGATATTTTTCTTCTGATAATCAAGAACCGTATCGATATTCGTTAATCCGGAGAAACTGGTTTTTGAGTTCGGAGACTGCCTGTACTGATT
>JAABPS010000097.1 GCA_011391835.1 Desulfobacteraceae bacterium | reverse complement strand
CTGATATACCAATCCATATCCCATTCAATCCTGCAATTTTGCTTAAAAATAGCGCCAATGGCAGTCCAACGATAAGAGAACCAAACAAAACCGCAACCAAACCCACCTTTGGATTCCCTGCGCCATTAAACCCTGCGCTGACAATCATCTGAATTCCGATACATACGAAAAATGGGCCTCTGTACCGGAGAAAGTCGATACTCACAGTTATGACGCTCAATTCATCGGTAAAAATATTAAAAATATGCCTGGCAAAAATAATCATAAAAAAGCAAACGAAGATCATGAACCCTGAGATGAGGGGAAGCCCCCTTTTTACGGTAATTCTCGCCCGGTTAAAATTTCTTGCGCCCATATTCTGACCCACAATGGCAAGAATAGCGCCGGCCATACCAAAGGCCGGAAGAATGGCAATATTTTCAATCCTTCCTCCTATTCCAAAACCGGCAATCGCATGCGGCCCAAACGCAGAGACCAGCTTCATAAACAGCATGAGACTGATGGACGAGCTCATGGTGGTAATAGTGGAAGGCACCCCCACTCTTAGAATCTCTTTTATCAGTGGAAATTCAAATTTAAAATCTTTAAAAACAGGCTTAATAATAGACCTGTTTTTTGCAAAATGCCTGACCGCCAGTATCCAAACAATAGATCGGGAAAGAACGGTTGCCAGCGCAGCGCCTCTGACGCCAAGTGCCGGCACAAGACCCCAGCCGAATATGAGAATTGGATCCATGACGATATTGACGATAATAGCTGTAATCATAAATTTCATTGGTGTTTTGGTGTCACCGGTACCCCGTATAATGCTTCCGCAAAACGCGCCAAAATAAAGAAACGGGAACCCGAGAAACAAAATCCTTGAATAGCCTACAACGGAGTCAATGATCTCCTCCCCTGCCCCCAGTATGGCAAAAACGGGCCGTGCATAAATGAAGCCAATCGCTGCAAGAAAAGATGACAAAAAAAGGCTGAATGCCAGTCCGTTTGATGCAATCCTGGCAGCTCGATTCAGGTCCCCTTCGCCAATGGATCGTGCGATAAATGACGTCAATCCAACGCCGATTCCCATGGCAATAGAGATAAAGAAGAACATGACCGGAAATACCATACTGACAGAAGCGATCGCTTCAGGACTCAGCATCCCGACGAATATCATATCGATAATGCCGGAGCCTGTTTGGATCAGCATCGCGACAACCAGCGGCAGGGAAAGGTAGATGATATTTTTTGTGATACTCCCTGTCAGCAAATCCGATGAATATGACCTGTGTATAGCGCTGTCTGTTATTTCATTTTCCATGGTCAACAATCAGTGATTTAAAACATTTTGTTAAGCGGCAAAATCTGTTTACAGGATTTAACGGATCACACTATACACATGTCATACATAAAAAGACAATTTAAAATATGGGCACATGGATGTGATGTCTTATTATTTGCCATTTGATAAAAAAACGTGTAGCATTAAAAAAATGAGACACATTCATAATTAATAAACAATAGAAGAGCATGAATTGAAAAGGAGTTGCGGATGCTTAGTCTCTTAGACAATATCTCATATATAGTCCTTATTTTAATCACTGTTTTTATGCTGCTGGCGCCTTTTTATCCCATGCCCCATGTGGTAGAAAAAATACTGATGTTGAAAAATGGCACATTGAAAAGACCCATTGATATTTTTGATCTATTTTTCCATCTGGCGCCTCTTGCAATTTTGATTTTAAAAATCATCAGAGACTCCAAATGACCGCGCCAGCCAAAAGCAAAAAGAGTATAAACACGTTTGACAGATTATTTTTATTCATATAAAATTTTGAAAAAATAATGGAGGAGATGGCGTGTATCCCCATCTCTTCTCCTATGGAGCGCAAAATCAAGCATGACGAAACAAATTAAAAATGTAATCCCCTTTACATTGAGAAATTCCGATGAATATTATTTTCGCGGTATGGCCTATGCTGAGTCCGGAAATATTGAACAGGCCATTGAAGACTATGCCCGATCCATAGAATTGGATCCGATGAATGCAGATGCGTATGATTACAGGGGAAGAGCCTATTTTTTTGTGGGTGCATATGACAAGGCAATTGAAGACAGCAGCCAGGCCATAGACCTTGACCCTGAGCATCCTGAGTACTACATCACCAGGGGTCTGGCCTATTACAACATGGAAGAGTATACCCAGGCCATCGATGATTTCAGCTGGTCAATTGAGATGGATCCATACTGCATGGATGCCTACTGGCTTCGGGGGCTTGCGTATAATAATATTTTTGACTATGAAAAAAGTATTCAGGATTTCAGCAGAGTGATCGAATTTGAAGAAAATGAAATAGAAGCTTACATCGACAGAGGAAATACGTATGCGAATAAAGAGCAGTACCGTATGGCCATTGAAGATTATTCAATGGCTCTGATTCTCGATCCCACTAACGCACGGGCGTACTACAGCAGAGCCCTTGTTTATGAAAAGCTTGGGGAACTGCCGAAGGCCAACGAAGACTATTCAAAGGCTGCCATGCTGGATCCGGAATATGCATAGAACCATCCCTGCCTGATTGCACTCAACACCGATCGACATTTCAAGAGCTGCTAAAAAAGCTGGTCCCATCCCAGCAGTGAGTGCATAGCCTCTCTTTGGGCAGGCCAATGGCTTTCACCAGATCATCCATTTTTTGAAATTTTAACGATGTGAGTTTTAGCCGTTTTCGAATGCTGTCAATCATGGCAAGGTTCTGTTTAGACCCCGCTGTTGCATACGCTTCAAGATCCTTATCTTCCCTGTGTTCAATCTCCTGAATCGCTTTTCGCCCTGCAAGATCCAGCGTTGAACGGGAGGTTGAAAAATTCAAAAACTCACACGGATAAATTAATGTGGGGCAGGCGGGCCGCATATGCACTTCCAGCGCGCCATAGTCAAACAGAATCTGTACATTGTCCTGGAGCTGCGTTCCCCTGACGATGGAGTCTTCGCAAAATAAAATCCTTTTCCCTTGAATCAGCTCGTTGATGGGAATAAGTTTCATCTTAGCGACCAAATCTCTAATCGTCTGATTTTGAGGCATAAAACTTCTCGGCCAGGTGGGAGTATATTTCACAAAAGGTCTGATATAGGGGACTCTTCGTTCATTGGCGTACCCAATGGCATGCCCGGTACCGGAATCCGGAATACCTGCCACACAGTCAATCTTCACATCGTCATTCTTGGCAAGGGCATTCCCGCAGCGATATCGCACGGCTTCCACATTAATTCCTTCATAGCTGGAAGCAGGATATCCGTAATACACCCAGAGAAAAGCACAAATCTGCATTTTATCGCCCGGTGGTTGCCGTTGTTCATATCCTTCAGCCGTTAAAAAGACAATTTCCCCTGGACCCAGATACTTTTTCGTTTCAAAACCGAGATTGGGAAATGCGCAGGATTCAGAAGACGCAGCCATCGCGCCATCCTTTTTTCCAATAACAATAGGTGTTCTTCCCAGCTTGTCACGGGCGCAATAAATCCCTGAATCTGTTAAAATGAGCATGGAGCAGGAGCCTCGAATCACCTCCTGCGCCTTTTTAATACCCTCTTCAAAGGAAGCACATTCGGTAATTACCATGGCCACCAGTTCGGTTGGATTGGTTTTCCCTCCCGCGCTTTCGGAAAAATGCGCCTTATTCTGATACGCTTTTTCCGCGAGCTCATCTAAATTATTGATTTTACCAACAGTAACAAGGCTGAAATTGCCCAGATGCGAACCGATAATCAACGGCTGGGAATCATTATCACTGATAACCCCAATCCCCATGGTTCCATGGAATCTTGGGATATCCTGTTCAAACTTTGATCGAAAATAGGCGTTTTCAATATTATGGATGGATCTGGAATACCCATCCTGGTTCTTTACTGCAAGTCCTCCTCTCATAGTCCCCAGGTGACTCAGATAATCTGTGCCGTAAAACAGATCATCGACACAGTCCGTTTTCGAAACAACCCCGAATAGTCCACCCATGGAAACTCCTTTCTAAGTATAAATTTTGTCAGTTGTTAGCTCAGCTTACATAATAATAAATGTAGATTACATTTTAATAAAGCATTACAAATTCAATATGATAACAATTCTTTCAGGTATCCGATATGTTATGTTTGGTTAAGTTCATCTTCACATATCAAAACCAGCCAATATTTCAACACCTAATATTGAATGTTTATTCTTACTGTTGCTAATTTTTTTTAAATAATATAAGCAAAGCTTACTTTTTTTCAGCAATCAGAAATCCCAAAAAGATATATGGAGATATAAAATGCCAAAACGTGACGACATCCACAAGGTGATGATTATTGGATCCGGACCGATTATTATTGGTCAGGCATGTGAATTTGACTACTCCGGGACGCAGGCGTGCAAGGCGCTGCGAAGTCTGGGCTATAAGATCGTTCTGGTGAATTCAAACCCCGCAACCATCATGACAGATCCCGGCATGGCGGACACAACGTATATTGAGCCTCTTAATGTAAAAACATTGACAGATATTATTAAAAAGGAAAGACCGGACGCATTGCTGCCCAACCTGGGCGGCCAATCCGGACTGAATCTGTCCTCCCAGTTGCACAAAGCAGGCGTTCTGGAAAAATACGGTGTTCAAATCATCGGGGTGAATGTGGATGCCATTGAACGCGGAGAAGACCGGACCGCTTTCAAACAAACCATGGAACGCCTGGGAATCGACATGCCCAGAAGCCAGACAGTCAATACTGTAGAAGATGCGGAAAAAGTTGCGGAAAAACTCGGGTACCCGGTTGTCATCCGTCCTGCATATACCATGGGCGGAACCGGAGGCGGACTGGTGTATAATATTGAAGATTTAAGAACCATTGCTGCCCGCGGGCTGTCCGCAAGCCTGGTGCACCAAATCCTGGTTGAAGAATCCGTGCTGGGATGGGAAGAACTTGAACTGGAAGTTGTCCGGGATGCCAAGAACCAGATGATTACTGTCTGTTTTATTGAAAATGTGGACGCCATGGGAATTCATACCGGAGACTCCTACTGCACTGCGCCCATGCTCACCATCGCTCCGGAACTGCAGAAAACGCTTCAAAAATATTCCTACAGCATTGTGGAAGCCATTGAGGTTATCGGCGGAACAAATATTCAGTTTGCCCATGATCCCAAGACAGGCAGAGTGGTTGTCATTGAGATCAACCCCAGAACTTCCCGTTCTTCTGCGCTTGCATCAAAGGCAACCGGCTTCCCCATTGCCATGGTTTCATCACTTCTTGCCGGCGGCATGACCATGGATGAAATCCCCTACTGGCGGGATGGTACCCTGGAAAAATATACTCCATCCGGAGACTATGTGGTGGTTAAATTTGCCAGATGGGCCTTTGAAAAATTCAAGGGCGTAGAAGACAAGCTGGGCACCCAGATGCGCGCGGTGGGTGAAGTGATGAGTATTGGAAAGAATTACAAGGAAGCATTCCAGAAATCCATTCGATCCCTTGAAATCAACCGCTACGGGCTGGGTTTTGCAAAGGACTTTAACAAACAGCCTCTGGATAAGCTGTTAAATATGGTCAGTACGCCCACCAGCGAGCGTCAGTTTATTATGTATGAAGCCCTTCGAAAAGGAGCCGACATCCAGACACTTTACGGGCTCACCCACATCAAGCCCTGGTTCATTGAGCAGATGAAAGAACTGGTAGACCTGGAAGAAAAAATTCTTAAGCATAAAGGAAAAACACTCCCTGATAATCTGTTTATTCAGGCAAAGAAAGACGGTTTTGCTGATAAATATATTGCGCTGCTGCTGAATAAACCTGAAAAAGAAATCCGCAACAAACGCATCGCATTAGGTCTTTTGGAAGCCTGGGAGCCTGTACCCGTAAGCGGTGTTGAAAATGCAGCCTACTATTTTTCCACATATAATGCGCCGGATAAGGTGGAGGCAAGCCCTGGCAAGAAGATCATGGTTCTGGGCGGCGGCCCGAACCGCATTGGTCAGGGAATAGAATTTGACTACTGCTGTGTTCATGCCGCATTTGCAATCCGGGATGCTGGATACCAGTCGATCATGGTCAATTGCAACCCGGAAACTGTTTCAACCGATTATGACACATCTGACCGTCTTTATTTTGAGCCGCTGACCGTTGAAGATGTGTTAAGCATCTATGAAAAGGAAAAGCCGGAAGGCGTCATTGTCCAGTTCGGCGGACAGACACCGCTCAACATCGCTGCAGAACTTGCCGAGGCAGGCGTAAAGATTCTGGGGACAACTCCTGAAACTATTGATCTTGCAGAAGACCGGGATCGATTCAGAAAAATCATGCGCGATCTGGGAATCCCTCAGCCCCAGTCAGGAATGGCCAGCACCCTTGAAGAAGCATTTGCCATTGCGGATAAAATCGGATATCCGCTCATCGTCCGGCCATCCTATGTACTTGGAGGACGCGCCATGGAAGTCGTGCGGGATCAGGAAATGCTCAAGCAGTATATGTCCGCAGCTGTAGATGTTTCTCCGGATCGTCCGATTTTAATTGACAAGTTTCTTGAAAATGCCATTGAAGCAGAAGCTGATTCGATTGCGGATGGTACGGATGCATTTGTCCCTGCCGTCATGGAACATATCGAACTGGCCGGCGTCCATTCCGGAGACTCGGCCTGTGTCATACCGCCGGTAAGCATCCCTGCAAAACATATTGAAACCATTACAGAGTACAGCCGACGGATTGCGATTAAACTCAATGTGGTCGGACTGATGAATATCCAGTATGCCATTGCCGATGATACGGTCTATATTCTGGAAGCAAACCCCAGAGCATCGCGAACCGTTCCCATTGTATCAAAAGTCTGCAACATCCCCATGGCCCGGCTGGCCACCCGTATCATGCTGGGCGAAAAACTTTCTGACCTGAAGTTAAAACAAACGCCCGTACCGCATTTTGGCGTAAAGGAATCGGTGCTCCCGTTTAATATGTTCCCTGAAGTGGACCCGGTGCTGGGGCCGGAAATGCGATCTACCGGAGAAGTTCTGGGATTGGCAGATTCCTATGGACTGGCTTATTTTAAATCTCAGGAAGCAGTTCAACTGCCGCTTCCCGTAACGGGGACTGTCTTGATCACTGTAGCTAACAGAGACAAGCCGGGAATACTCGAGCCTGCACGAATCTTTCGTGAAATAGGATTCAAGATTCTGGCAACCAATGGAACATGCGAATTTCTTGTTGAAAACGGAATTGAAGCAGATGTCATTAAAAAAATCGGATATGGCAGACCGGATATCGTAGATGCCATTAAAAATAATGAAATCCACCTGGTCATTAACACGCCCAGCGGAAAGGAAAGCCAGGAAGATGATTCGTATATCCGCAAATCTGCCATCAAATACAAAATTCCATACATCACGACAACAGCCGCAGCTCTGGCAGCAGGCAAGGGAATTGGCGCCAGGCAGAAAGGTGAAACACCCATCCGTTCATTGCAGGAATACCACGCGGGATTGAAGTAGTATTCCATGGATGGATAGGACGATACGTTCACATCATCTAAAAAACCAGAGAGACATGTTAAAAAAAATGCTTCCTGCCCAGTGCAGGAAGCATTTTCATCCAAACAAACTACTTCTCCAAACCTCTATTTGCGAAGATACTGGAAATCCGGTTCAGGCCTTCCCACAAAACATGATTTCGTAAATCCGTGCTGCTTGATAATGTTCAATGCGTCCCTTGCTTCTGCTTCATTTCCTTCAAAATCAAAAAGCCAGTGACTTCCGTCAACGATCTTCCATCGTCCGTTAACATTTTTTGCTTCGATGGTATCGGGATTAAAGGAAACGCAATCTTCGCCCCGGGCGCTCCCTTCGGGTGATCGTCCCGATACAAGCAGATATTGCAGAGACGGATCCGGCCGTCCAACAAAACAGGACTGGTTCGTGCGATAATGCTTGATGACGCTTAAAGCCCGTTCAGCCTCATGCCGTTTCTCTCCAAAGTCAAACATCCAGTGAGTTCCGTCTGCTATTTTCCATCGCCCCTGGGCAGTGACAACCTTGGCGTTATCCGGGCTAAATGAAATACAGTCTTCCTTCACCGGCTGAATTGGCTGTACTGGTTGCATGGGTCTGACAACGCCTGGAACAACTGCCTGTATCCGTGCGCGATTGAATGTGTATTCAGCTGCATAATTGCTTCTGCCGCTGCCATCTCTGAAACTCGTATAGGCTTCTGCTTTTAATCTATCCGAACCGGCTCTGGTAATCACCAGAATCGTTGAGCTGAAATCTGTCTTATACCGCGCAATAAGTGCCTGGGCGCTGCTTTGAATGTTTGATGATGCGCTCGGCCCATAGGCATCGGCTTTTATTTCACCCCAGTCGCAATCCTCAGGATGACATTTGCCCCATGCATTGACTCTCACTTCAGAACCTTCAATGGCGATTCTGAGCTTTGTGATACCGCCGGTATTGGCATCCATATTTTTCCATGTACCTGCAAAATCATCAAACCCTCCAAATGCTGGTGCGCTTGAAAAAAGAAGAAAAAAACAAAAGAGAAAATAAAAAAGATTTTTTTTCATGACCCTTCCCTCCTTCGATTAAGGTGTTAACATTGCACGAATACCATACGCATGCCTATTTCTTTTTTAAATCAAGGAGATCAAACTGCAAATCCACAATGAGGCGTTTCAGGCTGATACCTGCTTTGTGGCAGTATCCCTTGAGCTGGCCCCAGATAAGCCATTTCTCATCCGCAGCCGTGAGATAAATTCTCATGGATGCAGGGTCGCCCATGAAATCTATTAATCCAATTTTTTTTAAAGTAGCCAATTGAGCTTCCAGCTCATACGCCGTTAAATTCAGTGTTTTTGATATGTCCGATGACGCAGCAAACATCTCGTCATAACTGATTTGAGTAGCCTTCTCAACCAGCGCACATAACAATTGCCGTGAACGCCACGGGAGCTGATTGAGAAGATCAACAAGGTGGATAATGTCCGCCTGCGCTGATTTCAGTTGCGCCCCGTCCAGCTCCCAGTTCAAAACCCCCGCAATACCAAGCAGGTTTTCCGGATATTTTTTCTCAGCAGGAGCTTCAGCCAGAAGAAATCGTTTGGCTATCAAAAATATTAAATCATCATGACTCTCAGGCTTAAATACGTCCCAATGATCTTTTTTTGCCGCACTCGTGAAATAGCCGGTCCCCCATTGTGCGATTGCCTCCGATCTGTCAATCAGATTGTCCTGTTCACCAAGAACATATTTCACAGCAACTTTCGCTCCCAATGCGCAGGCCGCCCATGTCGTATTGAGCATTTCCATATAACCCGGTTGGCCGCAAATCTTTTTT
>JAABPS010000096.1 GCA_011391835.1 Desulfobacteraceae bacterium | reverse complement strand
TTATAAGTCCCCTGCTGCTTTTGAGGAATTGTCCTTAGCAGCTTAACTGTGTGTCCATTTTTTCGGGGGAAGATCAATACTCAATTATAGCATGATAGGAGGCAATATGTTGCGTAATACTAAAATAAATTTTTTCTTGTTACCTGTTTATACATTGGCCTGCCTATGCACTTTCCTCATTCTTTCTGCCAGTAATTTATCAGCGCAAGTGCGGATGATCTATTGGACAAACGACATCAGCAATGACATAAAAAACGCCGAAAGAGATGGAACAGGTAAAAATACCTTAATTACTGGCCTTGACTTCCCTTCCGGTATCGCTCTGAACCAAAACACGGGTAAAATGTATTGGGCAGACAGCAACAATAAATGCATCCAAAAATCTAATCTTAATGGTACGGGAATTGAGACAATCATTACAACAGCGGGTAAACCCTGGGCTATACACCTTGATCTTAAAAGTAATAAAATCTACTGGTCAGAAACAGAGAGCTCCGTTATTAAAAGAGCCAATATTGATGGTACAGGCGATGAAATATTAGTAAGCACCGGCGTTGATTTTGTTGGAGGCATCGCAATAGATCTCAGTAATGGGAAAATGTACTGGACGGATTGGGAACTCGAAACCATTAAAAGAGCTGATCTTAACGGATTAAATATTGAAACGTTATTGGAAGATCCAGACATCGTAGCTCGTCCCTGGGGTCTGGCGCTGGATTTGAGAACGTCAGTCATGTATTGGGTAGAGGCGGGCAGCGGTTCCAGCATAAAGCGAGCCAATTTAGACGGCAGCAACATTGTTATTCTCCTGGACGGAACTGCCGGTGCGTGGACAAATGGTTTTGCTTTAGATATTGCCGCCGGTAAAATGTATTGGACAAATAATAACGACACCGCAGCAGTCCGGCAGGCAAATATGGATGGAACAAATATTAAAACCCTTGTCACAGAAAGCGAATTCACCGGAGCAGATGGTATTGCATTGGAATTTGTCCGCACCCTGATTCCATCAAATTACCTTCTCCTGTTTCCTTGATTTTCTGAACTGCCTAAATCCAGAATTACTGCTGGCGTGCTTAAAATCTGGTTATATTTATTTGTCCTGAACAGTAATATAGAATATCAGAATAATTTCAGGAGGTGATGCATAAGGGCTATATCTGTAAATGAATTGGCAATAAAGGCCATGGTGTTGCTTGGCGGAATCAAGGGGCCTACTGGTTGAAAAACTTGCTGACCGTCTTGATCAGGAATCCGTTTGTAGCATCTGGTTAACCGAAAAAAAACGCCTTTCTTATTCTCAACCGGATAGCAGAACTACCTGAGCTGGGGAAAAGTGCTGGAAAAAACCAAAATCCTGACACGCAATCTCTTTTGACTCCCATCGTGTCCCATAAAAAAAGGGAGGGTGAGAGTATATCTCCCACCCTTTTTTTGTAGCATATAGACCTAATTGCCGAAGAGAAGAGAAAGGCCCGCTCCCACAAACCACTCTTCACGTGATTCTTCTATATCGCCATTCTCCGTGATAGTAATGAAAAGAGGAGCCCACAAAAGGGCGTCCAGTTCCATATCTCCATCCAGATCAAGGTTTTTGTAACCAGCGTTAATATAGGGTTCGAGTGTTATACTCGAAAGCTTGAACGTACCGCCGATAGAGGCCATGATGCCCCACTGGTTGCCATCCAATGACGCTGTGTCTGTTTCGAAGAGGGGGGTAGGAGTATATCGAAGGTTATATTCAAAGTCTTTTTCAATAAAACCGTAAAAGGTAGTAAATCCGGTACGGATGGTTGTGGTTGAGGATAGATCGGTTTCCCACCCCAGCTTGAGCGTTACTCTGTTCTCATCATAATCCGGAACCTTTTCATCGTAAAGAGCTGACGGAAAACCTGAAGGATAGTCAAGTGTAATTTCCATATCATTACTGGACTCGATGCGTGTGTAAAACAGGCCCACGGTTCCACGGGAGCTGTCACTAAGCTTTATATCAACCCCTCCCCCGGCATCAATTACAAAGCTTTCCTCTTTTTGTTCATAATTGAAATCCGGATTAATGAATACAGGAAATTCATTCGGTGTGGATACTTGTCCTTCTCCATCCCGAATTTTTTCATTATAATGAACACCAACCAAGAAAGGAAGGGCAACCTTGTCAGAGACTGGAACTCTTACCCACAGATCTCCACCCAGATCAAAGCCGTCCACATCCCCGTCAGCATCAAGATCGGCTCCGATTCCTAAATTATCCGTTTCGTATTTATACTCGTTATCACCGGAAAAGAGTGGGCCGCCGCCAAACGATAAGGTCACATCAATGGGCCCCATGCTATCCAGACATATCTGGCCGTTTGCAGATGCCTTAAATTGTGCATGCCAGTAATCAGAGTCATACGGCAGTTGAAACCACAATGTATTGGCCGCCCAGTTATTCCGGATAGTCACATTGGGACGGTTTAGGACATATCGGCCGGCATTGTTTTCCCATTCGCTGCTCTGTTTTTCGTTGATGTACGATATTTTTGCTTCAGCACCCAAATTGAGGCAATTAACATCAACGGGGAGTCCGTAAATAAGTCTCAGGGAAAAATCATCGATATCGCTTTCAAGATTATAATCAGCCGATGTACTCGAATCAGACCAGAAACTTGGATCAACCGGATAATCAGCATCGCCATCAATATCCCTGTTCATGCCTTCATAGGCAAAAAAGATTCCCATTCTTCCGGCTCCCAAAGAAAATGCAGGGCCCAGCAGGGCTCTGTAATTATATTGATCACCCGAAGAATCAAACGATTCACGAATGGAATAGGGATTGCTGGGTGGACCCATGACTCCAGTGAAGCCGTCAAGATCAATATCTATGTCCCATTGACTGATACCCGTGTAAGTGAAGTCGAAGTTGCTGTAAAAGTCCAAACCCTTCCCTCGTGTTATCAGAGCCGGGTGGATTAAAAAATCAGACTCATCCTCTGTGAGTCCGTAAGGATTTTCCATACCGGCCATCCTCCCCTGCCATGCCAGGGAAGATCCGCAAATTAAAAAAACCGAAATCAACCCAGGTATAAAAAACAACAGAAATTTTTTCATCATCTCTCTCCTTTGCCTTTATACGTTCATATAAATTCGTTAAAAACGATTTGATGGGTTAGATGCCTTGCAGTAAAGGCCAAAATAAATTGAGAGTTGAGGGCAAGCGGAGCGCTTCTCATCTATCATCTTTGACCAAAACGAAACTGCGAAAGAATTTGAACCCGAACATCGGCTAATCGGCTATGCGTACCAAAAGAATTGTTGATGGTCAAATTGATTAATCAGAAATCGCATTAAATAATTTGAGTCATATTATTTGATACGTATATTTGAACACCAATGATAATTGTACAAAAACTGTATTGTTAAAATTGGCAAACTACTGCTTCAGGTACCGTAAAATTCAAATGGTATGGATGAAAATAGTCCGGTATTTTAATTTGAGATCAACAGAGAATTATTCTCCCAGCTATCGTTAACAAAACCCCGCCCGTATCATTAATTTCTGACCATTGAATGCTTCACAGTTTTAACAATGTCATTGGATTGTATCAGGAGCTTCGCTGATTAAAACAAAAAAGGCCCAAAGATAATAGTTGAGCCCTATCATTTTTATTTTGGTGATCCCAACGGGATTCGAACCCGTATTACCGGCGTGAGAGGCCAGCGTCCTAACCGTTAGACGATGGGACCATGATTTAGGTTTTTACCTGCTTAGTTTTACTATAAAAAACAGTTATTTTTGTCAAATGTTATTTAGTCTCTAAATAACGGTTTTAAGTTTTAAGTTTTGGGTGTTTAATGATTACAAACCATTATTTGTTTTTTACAACACAAAACCTCAGTAAACCTTTTTCCCCCCTTTTCTAAACCCGAACATCAGATAAATCAGAAACCCTATAAACGGAATAGAGGCAACAATCCACCAGAATACCTTCTTCCCGGTTGAACCGAAATCCTTTTGTGCCACATTCATAATTGCCCATGTGGTTAAAATAAAAAACAGGAAAAACAGGCCTGCAATGATTAAGAACGCCTTGATACTCATCCTTATCCTTTCAATGCCGCGAAAATTTTATAAACAGCTTTCACATAATAATCGCTATGGTTGTAATGATAAATCACTTTCTTTGCCTGTCTCTTGCTTATTCCAGGCTGCCATCCAAAATGCCGTAAATAATTCGCAACGCTGGCTATGGAATCCGAGTGATGAAACAGATCAATGCGCCCGTCCTTATTGCCGTCTCTGGCAAACATGAGGATGTTTGTCGGCATAAATTGAGCAAATCCCATGGCCCCTGCCATGGAGCCTTTGAGCTTTACCGGGTCCATGCCTTCCTGTTTGACATATTCCAGAAAGGCCTTGAGTTCAGCGTAGGCCCAGTTTGACCTAAACGATGCGGTTTCCTCAAAATCTTCTCTGTCCGGCTTTTCCTTTCCTGAAAACAATCCGTTCATTTCCCAGAATTCACCTCTGACCCACAGATCCGCCAGCGATGCCATGGTTGAAAGCGTATTTAATATGGAACTTCTGCCCGTATAAGTCCCCAGATGGGTTTCCACAAGAATGATGGCAATAATAACCTCCTTGTCCACGCCGTATTCTTTTTCAGCGCGTTCAAGTTCATCGTTGTATTTTTCCATATATCTGCGGGCGCGGGCGATGGCATCATCTGTGGTAAATTGATCATAATCCAGGGTTGCCTCGGAGTGAATAAAGTATCGTGAAATACTTTTGGCCTCAAAAACGACCCCCCGCTGTTTATAAACCGTTTCTATCCAGTTTTTGTTAAACCCGTCTTCAACCAGACGTTCCTGAAGAGATGCATAATACCCGGCGCTGTCTTGAGCAAACACAACGGAAGATATGCTTACGATCCATACGCAGATGATAAAAAGTATATGCCGTCGAAAGTAAAAATCCATTTTTACAGGCCTCCTAATGGGATATTGCCTGACAATGCGTTAAAAATCAATGGGAATCACGCATTTCTTCCGCCCGCTAAACGAAACGATTTTCTTGCAGCCAGCCTCCTCAAGCAGCCGGATGGCTTTGTCAAAATAACGCCCTACGCTCTTCGGATCATGCGCATCAGAACCTAACACAAAGCGGATGCCAAAGTCGCTGCATTTTTTAATTATATCTGGCGCTGGATAACTTTCTCCGGCAGGATGAGCGTATCCGCTGGTATTTAATTCCAGTGTCAAATCTTTTTGTTTTACTTTCCTCAGGATCTCGATAATTTCGTTATCAAAAGATCTGGATGGTTTTCTTCCGAATTTTTTTGCCAGGTCAAAGTGGCATAAAATGTCAAAGTAATCATAGTCCAGCATACGGCTCATTGTTTCATAATACCGGCTGTAGACTCTATTGACATCTTCGTCAGTATAATCGCCCTTATTCCCCCATGTGGAACTGCGTCTGACAACATCAAAGCCTTCTGGGAAATGAACGGAGCCTCCGATCACGTCAAATGAGTAGGTATTCACAATATCGGCTGCCATATCAGCATGAGTTTCACTAAAATCGATTTCCAGCCCGGCTTTCACATCAATGCGGTCTGCGAATTTTTTTTTCAGCACTTGTACAGCCTGAAAATACATGGGAACCTCACCCGGCGTCATGGAAAGTTCCTTTCCCTGATCCTGAAGGGTGAGGTGATCCAGAAAACATATCTCCTTTAAGCCGATCTCAATGGCCCTTAGCACAAAGTCTGACATTACCCCTTCAGCGTGGTTGCAAAGGCGGGTATGAACATGATAATCAAACATGATTAAAACCTCTATTCTTGATCATATCTATTTGACATGATATGCACCGGCAGTCAATTGCAACCATTGAATGAGAGTATTGACGTATGAAAAAGAACCAGAAAACAGTATTTTCCTGCCAGGAATGCGGCCACCAGATGCCAAAATGGATGGGCAAGTGTCCTGAATGCGGGGGATGGGATACAGTTGTAGAAGAAACCCAGACAGCCGCACCCTTTCGGTCTTCCGGCGCAAGTCTGCCGTCCATACGCCCGGAACCGGTTCCCATTGATTCCATTGACATCGGCGAAGAATACCGGTTGACAACGAATATAAAAGAATTTGACCGGGTTCTGGGCGGCGGTATTGTGAAAGGTTCTCTGGTGCTCATCGGCGGCGATCCTGGCATCGGAAAATCCACGCTCATGCTTCAGGCTCTTTTTGGTCTTACAAAGAACAACCGCAAAGTCCTTTACGTATCCGGCGAAGAATCCATACAGCAAATACGAATACGGAGTAAAAGACTGGGCGCTGTATCTTCTGGACTTTTTGTGGTTTCAGAAATTGACATCGACGCAATTCTTACCATGATGGGATCTGAAAAACCGGATGTACTGGTAGTTGACTCCATACAAACCATGTTTAACAGCGAGTTGACTTCAGCCCCCGGAAGCGTCAGCCAGGTCAGGGAATCGGCTGTTCGATTGATGCTGGCCGCAAAAAAAACCGGCGTCCCCATATTTCTGGTAGGTCACGTGACAAAAGACGGCGCTATTGCCGGCCCAAGACTTTTGGAGCATATGGTTGACACAGTCCTGTATTTTGAAGGAGACCGGAACCATGTTTTCAGGATTCTTCGTGCGGTGAAAAATCGGTTTGGCTCAACCAATGAAATCGGCGTGTTTGAAATGAATGAACAGGGTTTAACCGAAGTTTCCAATCCGTCTGAGGTGTTTCTTTCTGAACGTCCACAAAACGCGCCCGGATCTGTTGTAACCGCCAGTATGGAAGGAACTCGACCGATTCTCGTTGAATTACAGGGTCTTGTAAGCAGTACCAGTTTTGGGAATCCCAGACGGACGATTCTGGGCATTGACCAGAATCGTGTGGCTCTGCTTGCCGCTGTCATGGAAAAGAAGCTTGGCATGCATCTTTTGGGTCATGATATATTTATCAATGTCGCAGGCGGTGTGAAGCTGGATGAACCGGCTGTTGACCTGGGAATTGTGGCTGCCATTGCCTCGAGTTTTCTGGATAAATCGATTCAAAATGACACCGTAGTTCTGGGCGAAGTGGGATTGACCGGTGAAGTCAGAGCCATTGGCCATATTGAAACAAGGATTTCAGAGATAAAAAAAATGGGATTTAACCGATGTCTTGTGCCTGCAAGCAGTTTGAAACGAACAAAAGGCATAAAGGATATCACATTGGAGGGAGTCAATACGGTTGCAGAAGCGATTGAGATACTGTTCTAAATGAATAAACCATGAAATATAATTTTTAATAATGCATTTATAGTGTTTTAAATTTTAGGTCAACTGGGCAGTATTTGCTTAAAACTTAATACCTAAAACCTAAAACAATAGTTAGCATTCTTTAACATGACAAAACCATTAAAACGAAACAAATGGGAAGATCATTACGCCAGAAAGGCAAGAAAGGAGCATTTCCCTGCCCGATCTGTTTATAAGCTTCAGGAAATGCAAAAAAAGTACCGCCTGATGAAAAAAGGTGATAAAATTATTGACCTTGGATGTGCGCCCGGATCATGGCTTCAATACGCATCAGATGTGGTTGGACACAGCGGGCAGGTGACAGGTATAGACATAAAACCCCTGACCATCCGGACACCGGAAAACGTCCGGTACTATCAAATCGATATTTTCGATATGGATGAAGCGTTGTTTGAGTCCATTGGCAACGGATATGACCTGGTGATGAGTGATATGGCACCTTCAACTACAGGGCAGAAACTTGTGGACGCAGCGCGCTCATTTGAGTTATGTCAGACAGCGCTTTCATTGGCTGAAAAAGTGATCAAACCGGGCGGTGCCTTTGTCTGTAAAATTTTTCAGGGCGAATCGTTTCAGGTGTTTTTGGAATCAGTAAAAAAATGCTTTAACCATCATAAAATATTTAAACCCCAGAGCAGCCGTAAGGCGAGTAAAGAAATTTATATTATCGGAACAGGAAAAAAATAGGAGAACACTACATGTCAGGACACAGTAAATGGTCATCGATCAAACACAAAAAAGGGGCTACCGACGCAAAGCGCGGAAAAATATTCACAAAGATTATCAAGGAAATAACAGTCGCGGCCCGCACGGGCGGTGGTGACCCAACGGCAAACCCAAGATTGCGTTCAGCTATTCTGGCTGCAAAAAGTGAAAATATGCCCAAAGATAACATTGAAAGAGCCATCAAAAAAGGAACGGGCGAACTCGAAGGGGTCAACTATGAAGAAAGTACCTACGAGGGATACGGGCCCGGCGGAGCCGCGGTTCTTGTGGAATCTCTGTCAGACAATAAAAATAGAACTGTTGCGGATATTCGCCATATTTTCAACAAGGGAGGCGGCAATCTTGGCGAAAGCGGATGTGTTGCCTGGATGTTTCATAAAAAGGGATATATCAATATAAATAAAAACTCCGTTAATGAAGAAAACCTCATGGAGGTTGCCATCAACGCAGGCGCTGAGGATGTTCGGGAAGAAGATGACAGTTTTGAGGTCATTACCGCTATTAAAGATTTTGACGCAGTAAAATCCGCCATTGAGAAAAAATCCATCCCCTACGGGGTAGCGGAAATTACCATGCTTCCACAGTCAACAACCAATCTTGAAGGAACGCAGGCCGAGCAGATGCTAAGACTCATGGATGCGCTGGAAGACTGCGATGATGTGCAAAAGGTATACACTAACGCGGATATACCTGAGGAATTAATCGGATAACATGATGTTTTTATTAAATTTTATGAGCCCCCTTTTGTCATGCGGGGCTTGTCACGGTATCCATGAATAACTTGTTTTTTACTTAACACCTACTCGCCTCGGCGAAGCCTTTTGGCGAAGCCGGGAAACTTAAAACGTGTAAGTTTTACTATTCACTCGTCACTATTTGTTCGCTATTGCAGCTGTTCATCAAACATCTGCACATCTGCGCCCTCAGGGATTTTGAATCGGAACATTGAGTCAGGATAACTCCCATTGAATTTGAAATCGCTCAGCTTATAGATGATTTCATCGCTGCTCAAATTATATTTTGCAATTTTAACCACATCAAATGTCTTTTTGGATATGGAAAGATAAATCTCTGAGACATCTGCGATTTTTTCCTTGGGCAGCAGTTTTAATGTATAATGCAAAGGATCGCGTCCTGCTTCCAGCGAGATATCAAAATACTTTTTGATCTGTTCCATATCCAGAAGAAATACGGCTCTGACCACGCCCGTGAAAAATGACTGGGCTTTCCCAATCTGAACCTGATTATCGTCCGGCCGATAGATCCACATATCCGTTCCATCAGTCACATATATCTGTTTTTCCGGCGCTA
>JAABPS010000095.1 GCA_011391835.1 Desulfobacteraceae bacterium | reverse complement strand
TTGGTAAAAAGCACATCTTCAACTTCGCGCGGATACACATTAAATCCGCCCACAAGGACCATATCCTTTTTTCGATCCGTAATGATAATGTAACCATCCTCATCAATGTGGCCGATATCACCGGTGAGGAAGTACCGCCTGCCTTCAATTTCACGAAACACAGCGTCATTTTCCTTTGGCTTGTTCCAATAGCCCTGCATGACCTGGGGTCCGTGAATGGCAATTTCTCCATCTTCTCCCTGGGGGAGCGGTTTCGTGCCGGAATCAAGATCAACAATTTTAATATCCGTATTGGGAATGGGAAATCCGATGGAGCCGATTTTCCGCTGTTCTTTGTTGGTTGGATTTGAGGTTGCGACTGGGGCTGTTTCGCTTAAACCATATCCCTCAAAAATAATAGCACCGGTCTTTTCCTCAAACTGTTTGCAGACTTCGGGCGCCATGGGAGCGCCGCCAGAAAAACAGCCCATTAATGAGGTCAGATCGTATTTATCCACATCGGGATGGTTTGTAAACGCCACAAAAATTGTTGGAACTGCGGGCATAATGGTTGTTTTATATTTCTGAACAGCCTTAAGAACCTCTGTAAATGGGGGATTGCCTGCACGGGGGTCAGGGATACATACCATTTTACTTCCACTGGCGCAGGCGGAAAGCATACAAACAGTCATTCCGAAGCTGTGATACCATGGAAGCACGCCCAGATAGGTATGGAATCCTCCCCGCCGGAGTTTTTCAGGTTTACCGCCCGGCTCATGAACCAGCCTGCCCCATTCATCCAGAGCAGTCAGGTTGTATACGAAGTTTGAATGGGTAAGCGCAGCGCCTTTTGGAACGCCGGTTGTGCCGCCGGTATAAATGATAAGGGCGAGATCTTTTTCAGGTTGTATTTTTACGGATGGAGAGTCGGGCTTGGCAGCTGCGACGACATCATCAAAGAATAAATGCCCCGGCTCATAGCTTGCAGCTTTAGGAATTTTTCCCAAGAGTCCGCCGAGGATGGCTGTGATCTTGGGCAGGTAGGATTTGACGCTGCAGATGACAACGGTTTCAATCTCTGTTCCTTTTATTGCCTCAACGGTTGTGGGATAAAAAAGGTTGTGATCCATACAAAAGACAGCTTTTGCCCCGCAGTCTTTAAGCTGATAATTAAGCTCCTTGGGAGTATACAGCGGGTTACACGTTACGCAGACAGCTCCGGCTTTTAAAATGCCGAAATAAATGGCCGGATAATGAGGAATGTTCGGCAAAAAAATGGCGACCTTGTCCCCCTTTTTGATACCTCTGGAAGTCAGAAAATTGGCGATTCGGTTTGCCGTATCCTGTACTTGAGAAAATGTTCTCGTTGCCCCGTTGAAAATAGTATACACATTGTCCGGATAATCCCGGGCCGATTCATCCAGTACAGATGGCAAGGGTTTTATAAAGTCAGTTATTTCATGCAGAACATCTTTTGGCCAGTTTTTTGTTGACCAAGGTTTTAATGCCATGTCATAGCCCTCCGTTTTTGAATTGATGTTTAAGGGAAGCTTTTTTCACAGTTTCAGGTGAAACTAAGTACCAAATATGATAGATTGAGTCAATTGAGAAAACAGGTTCGCAAAAAGATATTTTTCTGTTTAATTATAAGAAGTTAACTCTTATTGTAACACTGCGTTACAGACAAAGATGAAAAATCTGCTGATTAAACTGATGATTATGGGCGGCATGCTGATTGGTCTGCCTGTGCTGGGTGCGATGCTTGCTGGATATCCGGCTGTTAGCTATCTGGAATTTCCACCCAAAACCCGTTTTATCATTCACGCTCCATTTTCCTGGATAGCTTTTGCTGTTTTTTCTCTTCTTATCCTGCTGTGTGTGATTCCGTTCGTTGTCAAAGGTGTTTCTGGAAAAACGCGAAAACACATCGTGATGAAAAGACCGTTTCCGTGGTGGGGGTGGCCAGGCATTTTTTTACTGATTGTTTTATGGGTATTGGCATGGACACGGTTTTCTTTTTTCGTAGGACTTCAAGAATATACATTTATCCCTCTCTGGTTATTTTATATTTTAATCGTCAATGCCATCGCCTACAGACAAACGGGACACTGTCTGATGCTTAACCGGCCTGTGTATTTTCTACTGCTTTTTCCAGTCAGTGCGGCATTCTGGTGGTTTTTCGAATATCTGAACCGGTTCGTACAAAACTGGTACTATGTGGGCGTGAATTATAGCCCGGTAAAATATTTTTTGCTGGCAACCATTTCCTTTTCAACGGTTTTACCTGCTGTTCTGGGAACCCGGGATCTGCTGATGAGTACAAACAGAATAAAAGAAGGCTTTCAAAAATTTCATTCTGTTAGACCCGGTTATCCAAGAGTTCTGGCGATGCTTATTCTATTGCTGTCAGCAATAGGGCTTGGATGCATTGGTATCTTTTCAGATTATTTATTCCCGCTTCTCTGGGTATCTCCCTTGTTGATCATCCTGTCGCTTCAGACGCTTTTTAAGGAAAAGCATATTCTTTCGGATATTGCGGATGGAAACTGGAGTATTATTGTCGCGTCATCGGTTTCTGCTCTTATCTGCGGCATATTCTGGGAGATGTGGAATTATTACAGCCTTGCCAAATGGGAATATAGCATCCCGCTGGTTCACAGATTCAAGATTTTTGAAATGCCTTTGCTTGGGTATGCCGGGTATTTACCATTTGGCCTTGAATGTGCAGTAGTTGGAGATATGTTCATGCGATTGCTCTCAGACCGAGCCAAAGAATAAATAAACGAAAACGCATCAAGAAATATCAATTATCCCCTTGACAGGCTCCAGCTAATCGTTTATCGTAGATAAACGATTAAAGATCCAGAAGATACCCATGACAAAAAAATCAAAAAGAGCGGAAACAGAAAAAACAGACATGCTTGATGAAGAGGCTTTTTCCAGTATTTGCAAAGCCTTAGCCCATCCGGCGCGCATACGGATTGTATCGTTTTTAAAAAAAATGAACCAGTGTATCTGTGGAGAGATTGTTGAAACACTGCCGTTAGCACAGTCCACAGTAAGTCAGCATTTAAAGGTTCTAAAAAATTCCGGTCTGATCAAGGGAGAAATTGAAGGACCGAGAACCTGCTATTGCATTGATTATGATATGCTGGAGAAATTTAAGAAAATGGCAAATAAGATATAGATGTAAAGGAAATGTAAGGAGCGAACAGTATGAAAGATCAGACAAATATAAATGATCCAGCTTCGGGCAGAGAGCCTGGCTTGAAACCAATTTTCATAAGCCAGCCAGATACATGCTCTACAGACTCAGAGGTTTGCTGCGGGCCGCCCGCAGGGCCTCCGAGCAGTCCGTTCGAAAAACCGGGGTATAAAATTTTAGGATTTGTGGATCGTTTTATACAGACGCCTGCGGGACCGATCCCAAAAGTAAAGACGCGAACAGGGCTGTCAGACAGGATCGGGACTATCATGGTAAGGCTTGGCATAGGAAGAAATGAGTATAAAATTGCACCCGGATTGTATTGCATTGGAAATGCTGATTCCACTTCACTGGTGATGGTTACAGCCAATTACAAACTGAGTTTTGACACACTTCGCAACCATCTTGACGCACAGGATGCATGGATCCTGGTCCTTGATACACGAGGAATCAATGTCTGGTGCGCTGCAGGCAAGGGAACCTTTTCAACAGAAGAAGTCGTACAGCAAATAAGGCAGACACAGCTTGATAAGGTTGTCACGCATCGAAATCTTATTTTGCCTCAGCTATCTGCAACCGGCGTATCTGCAACGCGCGTGAAAAAAGAAAGCGGATTTTCTGTGATATGGGGGCCGGTGAGAGCAAGCGATATTCGACATTTTATGGAAAAAGGAATGAAGGCGGATAAAATAAAACGCTTAGTCACCTTTTCGTTTATGGAGCGATTGGTGCTTGTGCCGGTGGAGTTGTCTCTGGTGATAAAGCCGGCCTTTTGGATATTTCTTGCGGCTTTAATCCTTTCAGGTATTGGCCCAGGCATATTTTCCATATCAAGCTCTCTTAGCAGAGGATTTATTGCTGTAACGGCCTTCATTTTTGGAATACTCGCAGGAGCAGTGGCCGTACCGCTCCTTCTTCCCTGGATACCATTTAGGGCCTTTTCAATAAAAGGCGCACTGGCAGGAGTCATGGCAGGTTTAGGGGTAGCATTGTTTTTCATGGATGATATCCAGATAATCGCCATCATGGGGCTTCTTCTCATGACAACGGCAGTTAGCTCTTATCTGGCCATGAATTTTACAGGCGCAACTCCATTTACGTCTCCTTCAGGAGTTGAAAAGGAAATGCGAAAAGCCATCCCCCTGCAGGGACTGGCGATACTTACCGGGATAACCGCCTGGGTAATCGCAGCTTTTAAACAGTAGGTGTAAAGACGAGAGGAATATTAATGGAAAAGTTCAGATATCTGTCAAATGTCTCAACGCTTGCTCTTGATTCAGAAGCATGTACCGGGTGCGGAATGTGTGAGATGGTATGCCCGCATGGTGTTTTTGAAATAGAAGACAGAAAAGCGAATATACTCGATCGGGACGGATGTATGGAGTGCGGGGCCTGTGCCAATAATTGCCCGGTGAATGCGATCCGCGTAACTCCCGGCGTTGGATGCGCGGCGTACATCATACAGACCTGGCTAAAAGGCGCTGGCTTGAAAATAACTTCAAAGGCTCAATGCTGTTAATCATTACAACATGAATGATTGGAAGTGACATATAAAAAAATGGCCCGTTTCGTGAACGGGCCATAATTTTTTGAATCACAGAACTCTTGTTTTTCTTCAGCTTAGTGGCCTTTTGATGGCATCATTCCTCTGAGACGGGCGATGCGTTCTTCAATTGGCGGGTGGGTGGAAAACAGGGTCATCAGGCTCCTGCCGGACAGGGGATTTACAATAAACATATGCGCGGTGGATGGATTTGCATCCATGGGAAGCCGTTTGGAAAATGCGCCTAATTTTTCAAGGGCGCTGGCAAGTCCATTTGGATTCTGGGCGATTTCAGAACCTGTAGAATCTGCTAAGTACTCCCGTGAGCGGGAAATAGCCATCTGAATGATCATCGCGGCAATGGGCGCAATAACCGCCATGACAATGAGCCCAATAAAACCCGAGCCACCCTCATCATCATCACGGCTCATGCCGCCAAAAATAGCAGACCAGCGGGCCATTGAAGCTAACAGCATGATAGCCCCGGCCATGGTGGCTGCAATAGATCCAATGAGAATATCTCTGTTTTTTACATGGGCGAGTTCATGGGCAAGAACACCGGTAATTTCATCTTTATTCATCAATTTTAAAAGGCCGTCGGTTACAGCCACCACCGCATGTTCGGGATTTCTCCCTGTGGCAAAGGCATTGGGTGTTTCGCTGGGGATTATAAAGAGTTTTGGCATGGGAAGACCTGCTTTCGTCACCAGATTGCGAACGATTTCATACAGCTTGGGCGCTTCCTGCTGGGTTGCCTCTTTTGCCCGATACATTTTGAGTACAATTTTATCAGAGAACCAGTAGCTGAAGAAATTCATGGCGCCTGCAAAAATAAGGGCTATGATCATCCCCTGCTGCCCGCCAAAAAAGTGGCCGATCCACATAATGACAGCCGTGAGTATAGCCAGTAAAATCGTTGTTTTAATTTGATTGCTCATCGTAAAAACTCCTTCGTATCATTATAGGTTTCTTTTTGTTAAAATATAAAAACAAATTAAGAAAAAGCAATATGTGCCGATAATTATGATTATAATTTCTATATTTTTGCAATCTTTTTGTTTGCGTTTCTCATTTTGTGATCTGATTATCCTTGCGTTTAAACGGATGATGGGGTAAAAGCACCAGCTTGCACCGGCAAAGGGGCAAGCTTTTATTAATTAAAATAAGTGGTTGAAAAACATTTCGATATCGATGAATCAATATTTATCATTTTTATTTGTTCCCCTAAAGCGATTTATGCAATTTGGATTCGCAGGGATCCTTATTCTTACTGGCTTTGATTTGGTAATGGCCGAAGTTCCGGTCAAAAACCCAGCTCATTCGGATCCAATCTCAATAGGCTTGTCCCATCTTTTGGATGTTGTCCAGCAGAACCCCCGGATTTCGTTTGATCCCCGGCTGGTTGAACCGGTAATCGATTTCGTGGCATCCACAAAAAAACCACCGGTAAGGCTCGCCATTGATAAAAACAATGAGGCAACAGGCGCGTATGGAGAATTTGCTATCAGAAAAAGCCTGAAACAAATACTCCAGCTTGTATATCATCCGCAAATACCTTCTTTTCTATTCTCACCCACTTCTGCCAGAGTATCGTATTGGAAAAAGATTGACGGGAACAGGCAATCCCTGCCGGCAATATGGAAGATGATGTCTGCATCGAATAAGCCGGTAATCATTTCCGGCGTGGAGCATGAAATAACTGCTCCAGACATTAATTCAGGGGCTTATTATAGATATGACCAGGACCGGACGCTGATATTTTACAAAAGCAAAGGCTCCAATATTTTTATCTCGCTGACGAAGCAGATCGATATTTCTGATGTGGGACAAAAAGGCATTGTGCTGGGTGCGGATGATGAATGGAATTATTTTTATTCAGGCCAGAAGGGACTTACCAAAATGCCGGTTCTTGGAAATGGCGTGAAGGTGCCGGGTTTGAGTAAAATAGAATCGTACATGTATGATTCCTATTCTATTCTTATTTATTACGAGGCTGATCCGAAAACGCCGATGGTAAAATGTGGTGTCTTCAAATGGATAAATGCGGGCTGGAAAAATGTCAATATGGTAAAAGAGAAACATGTGTATAACGGCATTATGCGGTACGCCAAAAGTTTTAAATCCGTTATTGAGAACCCTCATCTCCCGCCCAGTTCAGATCTTGCAGGGGTTTTGTTATCCATTGAACGCCTCAGTCACAATAGTTTAAGAAAAAAGGTTCAACTGTACTTTCAACGGCTTGAAATAAAATGTCAGGAAAAAGGCCTGCATCCGGGGGATCTTTTTTTCAATTTGGTAAAAAATGAAAACTTTATAAAGCAGATGACGAAAAAAGAACTTCAGTCGATTCTTGCTCTTGAATACATGAAGGGCGTTTTGCAGAAGGAACAGATACTCAATATAAATAAAAAGGGAGTTCCCGAAGCCATCTAATAGAGCGGAAGAATCCCTCTATCGGGCGTTAAATTTTTTCCAGCGTATATTTTCGGTTTCCTAAACCCAGCTGCTGCGCATAATCGAGCTGAATCCGCCAATCCACGTTAGGGTAAATGTCCATGAACTTATCTTTGCCGGGAAGAGCGCTTTCCGCATGTATACACGATCCGGGCAGAGCGGGCGCCTGGTTTACCAGGTCAACAGAAGCCTGATCAATTGCCACAGGATCTTTGGATGCTACAACACCGATATCAGCCACCACCGGCGTGTCATTAAACGGCACGCAGTCGCAGGCCGGCGATACATCTGTAATAAAATTCATAAACAGCGCTTTTCCTTTTTTTTGCTTTAAAACCCCCAGGGTATATTCCACAATATTTTCCAGAAAAACCGGCCCGGACTGGTTCCACTGGATTTTGACAGCATCATGCGCGCAGGTAATAATACACTCCCCGCATCCGATACATTTTTCCGGATAAATAAAGGCTTTTTCTTCAACAAAGGCGATAGCGCCCTGGGAACAGCGCTCAATGCAATCCCCGCAGGCAACACATTTTTTCCTTTTCACCTTGGGGCTTAAGGTTGAATGCTGAGCCAGCTTTCCCTTCCGGGAGGCGCATCCCATTCCGATGTTTTTAATGGTTCCGCCAAAACCGCAAAGCTCATGACCTTTAAAATGGGCCACAGAAATAAGAGCGTCTGCTTCAAGAATATCAGCAGCGATGTAAACCTGTTTGAAATTTTTCTGGTTGATTTCAACGGCGGTGTCACTTTTCCCTTTTAGTCCGTCGGCAATGACAACAGGGGCGTTGGCCACAGAAAAGGCAAACCCATTGTGAATGGCTGTGGTGATATGCGTGGGAGTACTGCATCTCTGATCTGCATAAAGGGTATTGGTATCTGTCAGAAAGGGAATTCCGCCGGCAGCGATGATGGTATCAACTATTTTTCGAATAAAAACAGGGCGGATAAATGCGGTGTTACCCCTTTCACCGAAATGAAGCTTGACTGCGGCCAGATCTCGTGGTTTGACAACATCCGCAATGCCGGCAGTTTGAATGAGCTTTCCAAGTTTTGAGAGAAAGTTTTCTTTATACGAGGATTTTAAATCAATGAAATACACTTTGCTTTTCATATTAGACTCCCATATTAACTAAGCGAACGTTACTGAGAGTTCTTTTTAAAGTCAAGCGGTTTGAGATCGCGCCAATATGCCAAGCGAGGAATTTAATGAATATATCAGTGAAGTTGAGAGTTTTGCACCAGGTGAATACAATCTATGATGATTTTATAAGAAAGTATGATCTGGCCTGTGATCGGTTATGCGCCCATTGTTGTACACGAAATGTTACAATGACCACGCTTGAAGGGTATCAGATTATCAAATATCTTACATCGTCCAATCAAATGGCGCTCCTCGAAAAGATTAAAAGCGATGAAGGGAAGTCTCGGTTCATTCCAGCCGTGACAACCAATGCGCTTGCGCAGATGGGGTATGACGGAGAGGATATTCCTGATGAAGACGCAGGTGATGCGGTTGAGAATTGCCCGATACTTAAAAATGACGAGTGCCCTGTTTATGAGGTTAGACCTTTTGGATGCAGATGTCTGGTTTCAAAATATAATTGCCAGGAAAAAGGGTATGCGGAAATTGACCCTTTTGTTGTAACGGTTAATAATGTCTTTTTGCAGTTTATTGAACACATGGATGAAAAAGGCTTTTTTGGCAATTTTACGGATGTTCTTCTTTTTCTGGAATCAGAAGATATGCGCCAATCCTATGAAACAGCTTCCATGCCCACACCCGGCCCTGGCCTTATCAAAAACCATCCGCTGAGCGTTTTACTCGTGCCGCCGGAGCATCGGGAAAGAATTAAGCCAATTCTTGAGTTGCTTCAAATTCTTGGAGATAATGAGACAAAAAACATATCTGGATCTGGAATTGAAGATTCCAGAGTGTTAAGTTCTCCAGGAGTATAACAGATTAACTATCTGAAAATTAAACTCTTTTATAACAAAAGAGGATTGTTTACAAAGATTCTATTTGTCTTTGGGAACCATCGAATCTTTTACTCTTTTTTCACAATGTCTTTTGAGATTAAATAGTTAATCAAGTTCTCTATAAAATGTAATGTAAAAATAAAGATTGGTCAGAAACCAGAAAGCTGAAATCAGAA
>JAABPS010000094.1 GCA_011391835.1 Desulfobacteraceae bacterium | reverse complement strand
CAGCGGCACAACTAAGAAAATAGCAAGCGTACGCCGATCTCTCACAATCTCCTGAATGACTCGAAGCGCAATCCAGTGAATTTTCATACAGCCATCTCCCTGTCTCTCTCTTTTTCTTCAATCGCTTTTACAAACGCCTCTTCCAGATCCGAAACCTGATAGCTTTTCATCAGCGCATCCGGTGTTCCTTTTTCCAGAATTTTTCCTTCTCTCAAAAATACAACCTGATCACAACGGACAGCCTCTGAAATGTGGTGAGTAGTAATGATAATCGACGTCCCGGCTCTGGCCAGTTCCTGAAACCAGTGCCAGAATTTAATACGCAGCGAGGGGTCCACACCTGCTGTGGGCTCATCTAAAATCACCAGCAACGGCCGGTGGATAAGTGTCGTGGCCAGCATCGCGCGCCGTATCATCCCTCCCGACAGATTCGATACCTGCTTATCCCTTTGTTTACTTAACTCGATCATTTCGATAATTTCATCAGCCCTCTGTTTCATTTTTTTGTCCCGGCTGTTGTAAAGCCTGCCAAAAAAGAGGATATTTTCCAGAACCGAAAGACCCGGATAAATCGCCTGCTGCTGAGGCATATACCCGATTTTCTCCCTTACCGCACTGTCCGTGGGCGTATACCGGTCAAAGAGCGTAATACTTCCGGATGTGGGACGTATCAATCCCATCACCATTCGCAGGAGCGTTGTTTTCCCGGCGCCGTTAGGCCCCAGCAAACCGAAAATCAACCCTTCCGGTATATTCAGCTCCAGATGGTCAACAGCCATAAATTTTCCAAACTGTTTTGTAACTTGATTCAATATTAACATGGATTTCTCCTTATAAAGCTTACTGAAATGTAAAAGAGTTTGACAACTGTCTTATACTTCTCTGTATCCATAAGATCAAGAAGCGTGTATCCAGTAATTCAAGATTCCATCTTTCAGCTTGACTTGAATTAGCATTTCAATCTATTGTAACTTGATACTAACCCGAACGGACATCTTTTGAAGAATGGAAGTAATAAATAAAAAAGGGCGCTCATTTCATCAGAGATCATTTTAATAAGTAATATTTCCGCTTGAAAGTGTATGCGTCTCTTACTCATCCACGCCAATTCTTTAGATAAACTGGGAGGCGCTGAATTAAGCCTTCGCGACCATCTGGATGCTGCTCCTCCTGACGTCAAGGTTGATGTAGCCCTCCCGGATTCGCACGTCCAACTGAAGCAATACGACACCCTGGTGTTGGCTAATCTGAGACCCTCCGGAGGGGTGGGAGAAATGGAAGAATGCCGATGGGCGCAGCTATGGTCCAAACGGTTGAAGGGATATCGCGGCTATGTCATCAAGTCTGAACACGATGTGCATCCCTGCGCCCATAGAGACGGCAGGTGTATTCAGACTGAACCCCTTAAGCGAATTGCCTGCACCTGCGGCCCCTTGATTCCCGGCGCCTTCGAGGAACTTTACAATCTGTGTGACACGGTTCAGTTTCTCTCGCCCTTGCATCGCCTTGCTGTTAATCAGTTGATAAAAATCAAATCCCCGCGCCAATATGAAATTGCCAGCCCCATCGATCTGAAGCACTTTCGTTCCATGACACCATTTCATCAGCGTAAACATGCCGCTCTGCTCACCGGCGATGCTGGCCGTCTGGCGCCAGACGCAGCGGCTTTAGCCGAGGCCGAGGGATATCCCGTGGAGTATATGGACTATCTCTCCATCCCATATAACGACATGCCTGATCTGCTCAATCAGTATAAAGCCGTAGTCATCGCTCCGGTAATGCTTCATGCATTCGGCCGAATGGCCGTGGAAGCGTTGGCATGCGGATGTCGCATCATCACCAATAATCGAGTAGGAGCGCTTTCCTGGCCTGATCCGATAAATGCCAGCCAAAGATCCAATGAAATGTTCTGGGAAATGGTGGCCAATCGCCCAAACAGGCCCAACCCGCGACGTTTCAATCGATTGGCTTTTTGGAGATTGTAAAAATGAAGCGTCTAAAAATTTTGATAAGGCTCTTTTGGAGCTATCATCAGCGGCTGTCTGAGTTGAAAAAAATAGAAAACTTCTCCATTAATCAGGAACGACTGATATACCATTGCCCCCTAAACGCAAGCAAACGCCGAAATTTGGCACGTCAATATATTAACCAGCCTATGCTCAAATATGTTGAACTGGCCCGCCCGCACATCCTGCATGTAGGGGTGACAACTACTTGCAATCTTCACTGTCCCGCCTGTCCCACGGGTAAAGGTTCATTGGGAAGGCCCGGGGAGCATTTAGATTTCGATCTCTACTGCCGGACAGTTAATGCACTTCGCGATTATTTATTGTTTATGCTGTTTTGGGATTGGGGAGAACCGATGCTGCACCCGAAAATCGCTGATATGATTGCGTACGCAGGGAAAAGCCACATCAAAACCGTTATCAGCACCAATGGAAATGTTGCCAATTCTCCCAAAAAGATCGAAGATCTTGTGTCCGCAGGGCCCAATGTTATTATCGTATGTGTGGATGGGGCGGATCAACAAACCTACCAGACCTATCGTGTGGGAGGGCATTTAAAGACGGTCCTGCAAACGATTCAAAGACTGGCGGAAGCCAAAATAAAATTAAAACAATCTTATCCCTTAATCGAATTCAGATCCCTTGCGACAAAGCATACGGAACACCAGATGCCGGAACTGCTCAATTTGGCACAGAAAAGCGGGGCGGATCTGTTTACGGTCAAGACACTCCGACCTTATGACTATCGCGGATACAGCTTAGATGAATTGCTCGTCCCCGAATCTGCCAATCTATCGCGGTATCATTATAAAGAAAATAAACGCGATCCTGAACACCGAATGGACTTTCTTTCCAAAGGCCCATTACATTGCGGCAAGCCGTTCTATGCCCCAACGCTAAATGCTGACGGCACCCTCGCATTCTGCAGTTATGCCCAAAACGAGAGTGAGTTCTTCGGCAGTCTGAAAGAACATACATTTGATACAATCTGGAAATGTGCCGGGAGCCGCTTCCGCCGCTTGAATTTCCAGCAGGCAGGCGGTACCCGTTCATGCCGGACATGTTTCTTTCGCTCTGACCATCATCCGACAATCATCCATCAAGTTCCCCTTCGCCCTATACCTGACGGCATCAATGTTGAAGCCCCCCAATCGCCAGAATCGTTTCTCGAAGCTGTGTCTCGCAAATCTTCGCAGAAAGAACCCATAGGATAACATTTTGAATTCATTGATACATGACCGTAAAAAGCCCCGATCTTTATTTCAAATTACGCTTCATCGCTTTCGACAGCATGAAGCGCATGGCTCCCCTTGGATGCTTTAACATAAAATCTTTATAAAACAGTAGATAATCAAGCGTGGTTGGCTTGGGCCAATCAGCAGGAAAAGCATATCCCATTTCTTTAAAACTTTCGCTAAAAACAATCTGCACCCGCTGCCGGATATCCGGTGTATAATAGTGATAAAAATCGCTTTCCTTTTTCATTGTTTTTTTACTGTGTTGGGGTAAATCCCGCTTTTGCTCAATACCAATGGCTTTTAGAATTGAGCTGAAATCGTCCTGCAAGTTCTCATAGCGATAAACGAAATCCATTTTCTCCCGTTCGATTCTCAAATAGGATCGATCAATATTATACCTGCAATATCGATTAAAATATTGAACAAAAGTAAGGTCATTTTTATTGATATAGTACGATTTTTCTATTCGATTTCTAACAATGTCTTTTCGGTTGACCAATTTAAGTTTTTTTTTCAGCTTTTCAAGATTACGATATTTCTGCCTAAAAAAAAGTGTAATTAATTCATCCAATGGATTTCTCTGACCAGTGAAGGCAAAATAGCGTTTTTCGTCATTTGAAGCCTGCTTTAAGAAATCACTGTATAGAGCGTGTTTCCAGAGGATTTTTTCACCGCCATAGCAATCGCAGAGTTCTCTTCCTATGGAAGTGCTGGCTGTTCTGGGATTCATGATAAATACATATCTGTACTTATGGCTAATAATCATTATTCGCTTTCACCTGAACAGTAACCCGTCATACCGGATAGTCATACGGCTTCAGCTTCAATCCCCATTCTCGCATCAGGGCGTTATTCCCTGGACGGGTATATTCCACAATACGTTTTTTCCACACGTCTGCTATCTCTGCCTCAGCTTTTTCCGTGTCATCAAAACTATCTGCCTTTCTTATTCCGAGCATCTCCTTGCGTTTTTTAATAGAGGAAAGGCGAAATTTGACCGAATCCACAAATGAGGTTTGAATCGTCTCCAAACGGTCAATCACGTCCTTATTCCATCGGACATTGTCTCTTTGATCAGATATGAGCTGCAAACTTTTCTCAAAATCAATTCCTGTGAACTCACAGAATTGCTTAAAAAAAAGAGAAGGATGTTCCGTTAAATCTTCGTACAAAAAAATACCGACATTTGTCCTGCCGAATACACTGCCAAAAGCCTCAATGGTCCGGTAATAATCCAGGTTCCACAGCGGACCGGAAGGAGACGAATTCCAATACCGTTCCAGCCACTTATTAATGCTGTAATAGTCAGGGCATTTTACCCACAGGGATTGCTTCCTTAGATTTAATTCTTTCATCTTTTGAAAGTAAAGAGATTCGATTAGACTTAACGGCTCACGAAGGACTATCACAATCTTGCACCGATTGAATATGGCCCCAAAGTTTCTAGCGCGCCTCGCCCGACTTGGCAAATCTCCAGATGAGATTCCCTCCTGGGAAACCAGCAGCAATTTATTCAGATCAAGATGAGGAAGTATTTGATCCTTTAATAATCTCTGTAAACCCCCAATTCCTTTCTCGTTCATGGACTTCTTTAATATGCACTTCATGAGGTGATCCGTTTGCAGATCACGAAATTTTTGTTTCCCCATGAAGCCCGGCGTGATGTATTTGCCAAGATATTCGATTTGAGGATGATGTATAAAAATTTGTTTTTGCAGCGTGGTTGTTGCGGTTTTGGGCAAACCGATATGAATACAAAACCGGGGGCTTCTCATCGCGCAACCTTGTCTGGATCAGATTGAAATCTGACTCCCCTGGAATGAATTTTGTAGAGACTGGCGTAAATACCGCCAAGGGACAGAAGTGCCTCATGCGTACCGGATTCCACGATCTCTCCCTCTTCAAATACGAAGATTCGATCCGCCATGCTCACAGAGGAAAACCGGTGGGATATTAGAATCGTCGTTTTTCCTTTCGTAAGCTTTTGGAAGCGGGAAAAGATGTCGTGTTCTGTCTTCAAGTCCAGATTGGAGGTTGGCTCGTCCAGAATATAAATATCTGCCTCTTTGGCCAGCACGCGGGCAATGGCAAATTGCTGCCATTGCCCGCCTGAAAGGTCATATTGCCCAAACAACCGGCCCAGACGGGTATCATACCCTTCAGACATGTTCCTGACCATGGCATCTACGCCCGTTTTGACAGCAATGTTTTTTACTGCCTCATAATCGTTCAACAATCGCTGCCAATCCCCAAAGGCGATATTTTCGTGTGCTGTGGCTTCAAACACCACAGGACTCTGACCCACGTATGCAATATGTTTGTAAAGCCAATCAGGAGAGAGGTCACGAATATCTGTTTGATCAATTTTAACACTGCCACGGGTCACATCATAAAAGCGCGCAATTAACTTGGCTGTTGTGGTTTTACCCGCACCATTGGCGCCGACAAACGCAACGGTTTCTCCAGGCTGAATCGACAGGGATATATCTTTCAATGTAGGCTCTGTGCAGCCCGTGTAACAAAACTCAACCTGTTCCAGGGTAATAACCCCATGAATGGCCGCAGGGGTAATACCGGAATGTTGATCAATCCTGGGACGGGTTTCCAGAAACTCGAGCATATTGGTCACAAACAGCATACTCCCCAGGCTCCCTGCCAGGGTCACCACCAAACGGGAGAGACATGCCCGAAACCGGATGGCTGCCGCCCAGAACACCACAAAATTTTCTATGGAATTTTTACCACTAAGTGTTTCATACCCGATCCATCCAATCAATAAGATAAATGCCATTGTAAATACGGCTGTTGCCACGAAACTGCCGGTTGCCTGTTTACTATACACCTGTTTGTCAGCATCAATCACCTCTCTGAAGGTCTCCTGAAAACGTTTTAAAAGCAGCGGTGCCAAATTGAAAAGTTTAGTGTTTGAAACATTGATACGGTCCAGAAGCAAGCGTGTGTAATAACGCGTCCAGCGCCGCTTGGTAGTTCTGGACCGCTTGACCTCGTACTTCAGCTTCGACATTTTCCATTGATACATCATCCAGGGCAGGCTGACCGGAAGGAGAAGAGGAGTAAGAAACGGTTCAATCCAGAACATTACGCTGAACAGGGAACAGAACTGAATGAGCATGGAAACGAAATCGATGCTGTCCAGCACAAACCTCAGAAAATCCTGTCCCGAACTTTGGTTTGCGCGGAAAAGCATATCCTGAGATTCCAAATCTTCAAAAAAGGATAGATCCAGTTCCGCAGCATGGCTCAATACCTGATGCGAAACTGACAGCATCAGTTCGTCAGTTAATCGCTGAACGCAATAACGCTCGACAATCTCACACAGCGCGCCGAGAAAGATGAGGCCCATTGAAATTCCCAGCCACACGGCAATCGGAATAATATCGGGATCTGCGACCTCCATGGACCGTTTAAAGATCCCGACCAGAACACCGAATGTAACTGCCAGGAGGGCCGGTATAACAGCAGAAATGATCGAAGTGGCAGCCTGTGATAGGAATAACCCGCGGGATGTGCGATATGTGGTACGAAGCGCCCATATCGAATTTTTCAGCAGCGTGCGCCAGTTTATGTCGTTTACGGATTCGATTTTCTGACCTCAAAAAAAAGATGTCTTAGGCGTGTCCAAAGCTGCGCCTTGAAATTATAACCGAATTGATTCAACGCCTGTTTTCTTTTAAACCTGTTAAGATCTCTTTTAAAACTCTTCCCCTGCAAACGCATCTTATCATCCAATAGACTGATTGCGTGCAGATGAAGCCGTGTATCGTACTCATTGGCATCTCGGATCCTTTCAACGGTAGCCGGATCAATGTCAGCAATAGAGGGCTGATGAGTGCCGATGTTTTCTTTTACATAGGTGACATCTGGCCATTGGAATATTTTGGAGAGCAGCATCAGGGATTCGTCAAATCTTTCTGCAACGCCGACCAAGGAAAAATACCTGTTAATATTCTCCAATGCCTTTTCATAACATTCATTGGGCGAGTATGAGGTAAAATTCAATCCGCTGAGAAAACGGGTTTGATGATTGTTTAGTACCCTGGATCTGCTTTCCAAAAACTGTTCCAAGGGGATCGGATCGCCATCCAATTCACCGCCTATTACCATCCGCAGGTACTGGCCAAATTGGGAGATAACCCGTTCGACCGGATCGCGCACAAAGGCAATGTAACGAAAAGGATTATCAAGATATCGGTGGATTCCAAAAGGCATATGCCCGATAATACAGCGAAATCGGTTTCGCACCACTGGCGTCTGGTTAATAAAATCCTCCATGGAGCCAAAATAGCTGCTGTATGCCGGCCCTTTCATCTGCTGCAGGTTTCGTATATGATAAACATCCTGTCCGTCAAAGTAGCGGGTAATGATAAATGAAAGCGTGGTCCCCGCGGTTTTCGGTATGTGCTGAAATAT
>JAABPS010000093.1 GCA_011391835.1 Desulfobacteraceae bacterium | reverse complement strand
CTGAAATATCAATACCTCATTGACAGGTTGAAAATGATTCATTACAAAATTTTATCCCCTGAGCCATTCATCATTTGCGTAAATCAACCAATGTGTCGTTGAAATTTTCATGACACGCAATCGGTTTTTCCTTTTTTTCTGCATTAAAATAATATAGAAAATTTGGAATAGATGTATTAAAATTTGTCTTTATTGTCAATGTTAAACAAAATCACCAAACAGGCAGAGATGGGCAGAAAAATCAGAGTCCTCGTAGAGGCAAACAAAATCTCTTCAAATGATCGGGATGGAATCAGCCGTTACGTCACTGAGTTGCTGTGTGCCATGGCGACGTTAAACAGCCGGGATGAAACACAATGGCACATCGATGTCTTCATGGGTCAAATAGGTTTTTATTCGATTGTCAATCTTCAGGATTTATTGTCAGGAAAAAACAAATCATCGGTAGCCGTTGCACCTATCAAAAGGCAGAAGCGCATATACTCCCTGCTTCAGCTCAAGGATATTTGCATAACACGGATCAGGGATTTTTTCCCTCAATGGCTGATTCAAAGCCAAAAACGGATGAATAGCCCCTTTCATTCCTTCATTTTTAACCGCTATCCGGCACCAAAATTTGAAAGTTATGACGTAGTACACCTGACACTACCGCAATCGTATCCTCACTTTCAGAATTGTCAGACCAAAATGGTTACCACCATTCACGATTTAACCCACCTTCATTTTCCCCAATTTCATCTCAAGGAAAACATCACTAACGTCAACCGCGGGATGCAGCTTGTCATGGAAAAAAAATCCGAATTCATCGCCGTATCCAATGCCACACGACATGACCTGCTTTCAAACTACCCGATGATACCACCTGACACTGTTCATGTCGTCTATGAAGCCTGTAATACAAACCAGTTTAAGCCCTCAAACAATCCGGATGCGCTGGCGGCTATTCGTTCGAAATACAAAATCCCGAAACATCCCTTCATCCTCTCGTTATCAACACTCGAACCCCGCAAAAATCTGATAAACGCAATACGTGCTTTTATACAATTGATCTGCGATCATCCTGAACTTCCTGTTAATTTTGTCATCGCAGGCAAAATGGGTTGGAAGCAGGATATGATTTTGAATCTGGCAGCTTCCAGGCCCGACAGAATATTTTTTACTGGTTTTGTGCAGGATGACGATCTGGCTATGCTCTACTCAGCTGCCGTTGCATTCAGTTATGTAAGCTTCTATGAGGGATTCGGGCTACCGCCTCTGGAAGCGATGGCCTGTGGTACTCCGGTTGTTTATGGCAATAGCTGCGCCATGCGTGAAATTATCGGCGATGGGGGTCTGATGGCTGACCCAAATGATATTGAAGATATTAAGGATAAATATGAAACATTGGTGATAAACAAAACCATTCGCTCTCACACCGCCAAAATGGCGCTGGCGCGCGCTCGCCACTTTTCATGGGAACTAACTGCCAAGCAAACCCTTGAAGTGTATAAAAAAGCAGCCTCCAAAACAGGGTGAAACGTCTGCTGAGAAAAATTTCTCCGAAACACATCCACTCTCATTAAAAAGGGCTTAATCCAAACGAATTAAGCCCTATTTTTTTGGCTCCCCAGCACGGACTCGAACCGCGGACCCAGTGGTTAACAGCCACTTGCTCTG
>JAABPS010000092.1 GCA_011391835.1 Desulfobacteraceae bacterium | reverse complement strand
TTCGATCCGCATGTAGGGTATTCGTAAATGAAGCGGGAGAAACATGGCAAGAATTCGGCTGCCGTCCAGAGGCGGTATGGGGATGAGATTGAAAATCGCGAGCACAGAATTGATCAATACGCTAAAGCCCAGAAAAAGAAAGAGAGGCTTATAAAATAGCGTATTGGATAACAGGCCAAGGTTAATAAATATCTGAAACAAAACGCCGGAAATAAAGGCACAGCCGAGATTGGCGATAACGCCAGCGGATGATACAGCAATGGTTCCTGTACGAAAATCGCGAAGGTTGGCGAAATTGACGGGGACCGGCTTGGCGTATCCAAAAATGACAGGAGATCCGGACAGCTTCAACACCAGCGGAATTAAAAACGATCCAAAGAAATCGAGATGCTTGATGGGGTTTAAAGTCAGCCTTCCGGCCAGCCTGGCGGTATGGTCACCCATGCGGTAGGCCACATATCCGTGTGCAACTTCGTGAATGGTTACCGCGAACAAAAGCGGAATGATCATGATTATTATCTGGGCTATGATATTACTGGACATAATTCTCCACAAATGCAAGTTCGTCGTTTTTTGTTTTCAGTTTTCCATTGAGTTTGGCGTTTAATACTGTTTGAAAAATCTCCCGGTACAGCGGACCGGGTTTTAGGCCCATACGCTGCAAATCTTTACCTTTAATTAGTACCGCTATTGGCCTGAGCTTTGTGAAATACTCGGAAATGGCTTTTTTTACTTTTTCCTGTCGGGCGGCTGCCATCATATACAGGATTAATTCTGTTTTAAATGATGACAGATTTTTATACAACAGGCTGTTTTCAACAGGCAAATTCCTTTCCATCCAGTCCAGGAGTTGCTGAGCTTCAAAACGATCTTCACAGAATAATGAACGCTTTCGTGGCGCGAGCTCAAACCGATGACAGATTTCATTCGATATGTTTTCATTGCAATGCCGGATAAGCGCAAGAAAATAAATCGCCCACTTCATATAAGATTCTTCCAGAAAAAGCAAATCATACCATGAGGTGGCTTCTTTTACGGAATTAAATAACGATATCAACTCATTGTTTAATGTAATGGTCGGATGGATCACCTGAAGCAGATTGTAATCATTGAGCCGGATGATGGCAGGTATCGGATTTTCTTCTTCAAAGATCTGACGAAGTTCAGAAAACACACGGCGGCCGCTGAGGCGTTTAAAAAAATCCATGGTAACGGCATTTTCGATGAGGCCTGAGGTTAATTTTCCAATGGTAAATCCAAAGCGCTGTTCGAACCGGATGGCACGGAAAACGCGGGTAGGGTCTTCGACGAAGCTCAGGTTGTGAAGTACCCGTATGGTTTTCCCTTTGATGTCTTTCTGGGCTGAGAAGAAATCAATGAGCGTCCCAAATTTTTTCGGATTAAGTACAATGGCCAGTGAATTAATTGTAAAATCCCTTCGAAATAGGTCCAGCTTGATAGAGCTCATCTCCACCGTGGGCATGGCGGCCGGGAATTGATAATATTCCATGCGCGCAGAGGCAATATCGATTTTAAATCCATCCGGGAAGATGATCACGGCAGTTCCGAATTTTTCATGGGCATGCACGCGTGAACCGGTTAGTTTCGAATACTTTTTGGCAAATGCAATACCATCTCCTTCGATGACAATATCCACGTCCTCATTTTCTCTATACAAAAAAAGATCGCGGACAAAACCGCCCACCACATAGGCACTGCAGTCGAGTTGAGTGGCGACATTGCCGATATTGTTTAAGATTTCCCGGATGTGTTTTGGAAGCCGTTCCTTCATGAACTTGACCACATTGCGCGTTCTGGCAGGAACCTGTTCGTAATGAGAGGCTGAAAGATCCTGTGAATTTTTCTGTGATTGGCGGATCAGAATATGCAGAAGATCTGTGCGCGTGACAACTCCCAGAATCTTCTTTTTACTGGTTACCGGCAGGATGCGCTGTTTGCTCTGAATAATTTTATCCTGTATTTCCAGAAGATCCGCATCCGGCCCAACTGAAGACATCTCTGTCATCATATATTGACCAATCGGCACATTGTCCAGCTTGTGGAAGAGGGCCTTTTCAATAATCTGACGGGTGATATAGCCCAACAGGCTGCCTGTCGTGTCTACAACCAGCAGAGCGTTTATATTATAACGGGTAAGAAGGGTGCTGGCTTCTTTGCATGAAATATCTGAGGCCGCAGTGATGGCCGGTGCGGACATCAGCTCACGTGCGGTTTGCTGTTTGGGTTTTATCTTTTTGTAAAGAATTTCGATGAGCTGATGCTCAACCTGTGCCTGTGTTTTGTCACGTATGGTTGCTGCTGCGGCATAGGTATGGCCGCCGCCGCCGATTTGTGCGATAATTTCGCCTGCGTCTACTTCAGGGGTTCTGCTTCGCGCGATGACGTGAATTTTATTTTCCATCTGGGCAATGGCAAAAACGGCATCCATATTTTCCATCCGAATCATCTTATGGACAAGGAAAGCCAAGTCACTTACATACTTTTCCGCAGTGATGCTGGTGACAACAACACCAACGCCATGGATATTCAAATGGTTTGCTGTCTGGATCATTTCATTTAAGAGCTCAATTTGCTTGGGACTAAGCTCTCGTGTAGTGAGGTTGGCGATGGTATTTAAGTTGGCGCCTTTGGATAACAGAAAGGCAGCGGCCATAAAGTCTTTTTCGGTGGTTGAGGGGAAGGAGAAGGATCCCGTATCTTCATAGATACCCAGGCACATCATGGTGGCTTCATCTGGGGTGATCTCGATATTTCTGTCTTTGATGATATCCGCCAGGATGGTTACCGTTGCGCCGGTATGTTGAATAACTTCCACACATCCCTTTATATCATTTGCCATGGATGGATGATGGTCATAGATGTGGATCTCGATACTGCTGTTTTCCAGCAAGGATGAGAGTTTTCCTATTCGGTTCGCCTGACGGGTATCCACAAGAACCAGACATTTTACCTGGTTAAAATCTATGTCTTTAATGTCCGCCATGTTCAGCAGGTATCCCATTGATTGAATAAAGAAGTTGCGTAAATTTTTTTCCTGGGATCCCGGAAAAACAACAAGGGCATCCGGGTATAGTTTTTTTGCCGCGAGCATTGAAGCGAAGGCATCAAAGTCAGCATTCACATGACTGGTGATGATGGTGTGGCATTTTATAGTTTGCTTGCTTTTTTGGGGCACGATAACGTCTATCCAAATAAAATAATTTTATTTTGAGATATCCATAAGATAATTTTATTCAATATTTCGCATATATGGAGCAGATTAGCAAGTTCAAGTTAAATGCAGATAGAATTTAAATTGCGGGCTCATTAAATTTATCTGAATGGGAGTATTTTTGGCTCAAGATTTTCATGTAATTTGCCGAAACATATAAATAATATGTTTTTTTTGAGCGTGTTATCCAATACGCGTAATATTTATTCAGGCAAATAATCGATGCTTTCTGTGAAAACGATCAAAGATGTTGTTGTTTCATTTAAATTATGGTAATAAAAGATAAAAAAGGATAGATTAACTCAATATAGAATAATGGACAGAAAGCAACAGGAATATAAATATCTTTTTGGCCCGGTTCCTTCAAGAAGATTGGGCATATCCCTTGGTGTTGATCTGATGCCACATAAGACATGTTCGCTGGATTGTGTTTACTGTGAGTGCGGCAGGACAACCCATCTAACATTGCAGCGCGATGAATATACGTCCGTTGATGCGATACAAAAAGAGCTCGCTTCGTTTTTATCCAGTGGCCCTGTGCTGGATCATATCACCTTTTCAGGATCCGGCGAGCCGTTGCTGCATAGCCATGTACGGGAAGTTATTTTGTTTCTTAAAAGAGAATTCCCGCAGTATAAACTTGCATTATTGACGAATGGAACGTTACTGAGTGAGTCTCGCGTGAGAGAAGATATCCTGGAGATCGATATTGTAAAAGTGTCGGTTGATACAGTATCTGAAAACATATTTATTCCGTTAAACAGGCCCCATCCGGATTTGAATATTGCCGCCATGATGGACGGTCTCTTCTCATTCAAGGAATTATTTCAGAACCAATTATGGGTTGAATTTTTTTTAGTCCCCGGCATGAATGATGATCCAGCTGAACTACGTTCGATAAAAACGATATTAGATGCCATTCAACCGGATCGGATCCATGTGAATACGCTTGACAGACCTGGTACTGAAAAATGGGTGCGGGCTGCTCATCAAGAGAAATTGATACACATTGCAGACTGCCTTGGGGGTGCAGATCTGATCGGGCGATCACCGATGGATACAAAAAAAAGAAGGAATATTGGAAATTTTCGTCAGCATCTTTTATCCACCATCAAGCGCAGGCCGTGCACGGCTGAAGATGTTTCAAAAATTATGGGAACACATATTTCTGAAACAAAAAGACTTCTTGACGTGCTGGCGAAAAGAGGAGAAATCGAAAAACAGGAAATGCCTGGAGGTGCATTTTATCTGATGAAACTATAGCGGGCTGTTGATAGAGCTATGGTTTTGTTTTTTACCTATATTTTTTAAGAGATTTTTTTCACCGTTTACGTCGCTCGAATGTTTTGAAAAGAAAAGGAGGATTGACCATGCCTGTTTATCAGTGGGTTGGGACAAATCGAAGTGGTAAAACTCAAAAAGGAGAAATGGAAGCGCCAAATGAAGGGGTGGTAACATCGAACCTGCAACGGATGAAGATTAAGCCTACCAAGATCAAACCAAAACCAAAAGACATCCTGGAAGGGATTACTTTTTTACAGCCGAAAGTTAAAGAAAAAGATATCATCCTGTTTGCAAGACAATTTTCTACAATGATTGACGCGGGACTTCCCATTATCCAGTGCCTTGAAATATTGCACACCCAGCAGGCGAACAAGACATTTAAAAAGATCATAGAAGATGTGAAAAGCTCTGTGGAAAGCGGATCTACCCTGGCGGAGGCATTAAAAAAATATCCTAAAGAATTTGATAATCTTTTTGTCAATATGGTCGCTGCTGGAGAAGCAGGCGGTATTCTCGATACTATTTTGAGGCGTCTGGCCGCACATATGGAAAAAGCAGCGAAGCTCAAAGCGCAGGTAAAAGGGGCAATGACGTATCCCATCGTCACTCTCATTATCGCCGTGATTGTACTTGCGGTCATTCTTATCTTTGTTATTCCTGTTTTTGAGGAAATGTTTAAAGATTTTGGCAGCGAATTGCCTCTGCCAACCCAAATGGTTGTCAGCGCGAGTAACTTCGCAAAAAATAATGTTCTTTTTATTGTCATCGCACTCATTATATTCATCTTTGCCTTCCGGCGGGTTTACAAAACCGAGCAAGGACAGGATAAGATTGATGATTTTATTCTGAAACTTCCCGTATTTGGGGAGCTGCTGCGCAAGGTAGCGGTAGCCAAATTTACGCGTACAATGGGAACCATGCTGGGAAGCGGTGTGGCCATTTTAGAGGCTTTGGATATTGTTGCCAAGACAGCAGGAAACAGGACTATTGAAAAGGCGATTTACGTTGTAAGAACCGGCATTGCAGAAGGACGTACCATGGCTGATCCGCTTGCGGAAACAGGCGTTTTTCCTTCCATGGTATGCTCAATGATCGCCGTTGGAGAATCCACAGGAGCACTTGATGCGATGCTGGAAAAAATAGCTGATTTTTACGATGAAGAAGTTGATCAGGCTGTGGATAATTTGACACAGCTGATCGAACCGTTCATGCTTGTTTTTCTGGGTGTGACAATCGGAGGATTAGTCATTTCCATGTATCTTCCAATATTTAAAATGGCCGGCGCAATATCAGGGTAGCAGCGGAGGATGCCATCAGGTCATCAATAGGAATCTGCATGCCTGTGCGTGTTATCCGCATTGGTGTATACAGTGCCTTGGTATGTTGATGTGGTATATTCGATGCAGGTGTGTACTTCTTCTTTATATCGCGAATTGAAATTAACATTTTTATAAATTATATCACCTCTGGATGAATACTATCCCTTCCGAGCAAAAAGATGAATTATACTACCGGCTTAAATGGCTGATGTTTGGCAGGGTTGTTTTTACTTCCCTCCTGCTTGGTTCCATGACCATTCTTCAACTTAGTGAACGTCCTGCGCAAAAAGACAATCCTCTTTTAATTCTTTATGGGCTTATCTCCGGAATTTTTCTTCTTTCATTTTTCTATACACTCCTTCTAAATAGAGTAAAGAGGGAGCTTTATTTCGCATATCTGCAAATTGGTATCGATACATTGATTGTCACCCTGATCATTATTGTTACCGGCGGTTTTTCCAGTATTTTTTCATTCCTTTATCTTGTAGTAATTATCTATTCAAGTATGCTCCTTTATCGGAATGGGAGTATGATCATGGCTGCTTTTTGCAGTATTCAGTACGGTCTGATGGTGGACTTTGAATATTACGGGCTTTTAAAACCCTTTGTCATTGACAGTGGAATTAGCACGATAAGTTATCCATGGACACAAGTTATTTATAAGGTTTTGATTACCATGATTGCCTGTTTTGCTGTCGCATTTTTAAGCAGTCTTCTTGCGGAACAGGCCCGAAAAACAAAGAAAGAGCTTATGGAAATGGAAGAACACGTGAAACGGGTTGAAAAAATGGCTGCTGCTGGTGAGCTGGGGGCCGGACTGGCTCATGAGATTAAAAACCCGCTTGCGTCACTCGCCGGATCCATACAAATTCTAAGAGAAGAAATTACTTATGACAGCAAGCATGATCGACTGATGAAGATTGTATTACGTGAGGCAGATCGGTTGAGCTCTCTGGTCAATAATTTTTTGTTATTTGCAAAGCCACCTGCGGGAAAGATAGAACCTATTGAACTGGAAAAAGCTCTGTCAGAAATAATTGAGCTTTTTGAAAAAGGCGAAAGCTGCAGCAGCCGGATTACAATAAAAAAAATAACGATTCCAAATATTTGGATAGGTATGGATACTGAACAATTCCGGCAGATTCTTTGGAATCTTTTGTTGAATTCTGCTGAAGCGATTCACGGAGTGGGGAATATAGAAATTAAAATGTATCCATTGAAAAATAAATATGTAGGCATCGATATTTCAGATGATGGATGCGGGATGACACGCGAGACAATGGCTTCAATTTTTGATCCTTTTTTTACAACAAAGCCCAGCGGGACAGGGCTGGGATTATCCATTGTTCATCGGATTCTCGAGTCATACGATAATTGGCTGAATGTTGAAAGTGAGGTAAATAAAGGGACGACATTTACACTAAAATTAAGACGGATAGATCCACCAACTTAACCTTGACATACCTGTTAATATAAGTTAAAAATTATTTTTTATTTATATTTATTGTTTTTAAAACTTAACCCATTGAAAGGATGGGTTTTTTTTTAATCTGACGTTCTACTGAATTTTTTAAGTGCGTAACATATTCCCGAACAATATCAAAACATGGAAAAAATAAGCGATACGATAGAAAAAAGGAAAGAAAAAATTGAAGGATTAAAGACGAAAACAAGTCTTTATCCAAATGATTTTACTGCATTTCATACTGTCAGGACTATACGAGAACAAATTGAGGAACATCCGGATTCATTCAATGAAGAAAATCCGATTTTTACGATAGCAGGCCGTATGATGGCTGTAAATCATTTTGGGAAAACAACATTTATTCGAATCAGTGATCGAACAGGCCAGCTGCAGGCCTATATCAGAAAGGACCGGATTGGCGATAATGCATATGATTTATTTAGTCATCTCGATATCGGAGATTTTGTAGGATTAACGGGGGGGGTATTCAAGACAAAAACGGGCGAATGGACATTGCTGGTAAATGAACTCAGGCTCATCTGTAAAAGCATGCGGCCTCTTCCAGAAAAATTCCACGGCCTGAAAGATCCGGAAAAGCGTTTCAGACAACGATACCTTGACCTGATAATGAATCCCGGTGTTCGTGAGATTTTTATTAAAAGAAGTGCTATTATTCAATCGATACGAAACTATTTCTTAAGTCGCGATTATCTTGAAGTTGAAACACCCATGATGCAGCCCATTCCCGGCGGAGCGGAAGCAGAGCCGTTTATCACGCATCATCATGCGTTGGGAATAGATCTTTTTTTGCGGATTGCTCCCGAGCTGTATCTAAAAAGACTTGTTGTGGGAGGATTCGAAAGGGTTTTTGAAATTAATAGAAATTTTAGAAATGAAGGGGTATCCAGTATTCATAACCCGGAATTTACGATGCTTGAATTTTATCAGAGCTATGCGACGTATGAAGATCTAATGGAATTGACACACGAGCTTATCAATCATGTGGCACAGGCGGTAAACGGATCATCGACGATTACGTATCAAGATAACTCCATTGAATTGGGTGGCCCCTGGCGAAAGATAAATCTTATATCCGCCCTTGAGGGGATAGAGGGTTTTCAACCCGGTCTTCTTAATGACAAAGAAGGTCTGATTCAATTTGCGTCTTCGAAAGGAATGCATATTACCGGGGACAAAAGCCATAAAGATTTTCGAATCGGAAAAATTATTATGAAAATTTTCGAAAATCTGATAGAACCTCAATTAATCCAACCTACATTTGTAACAGGATATCCTGTGGAGGTTTCACCGCTTTCCAGGCGGAATGATAGTGATCCTGCTATTACGGACCGCTTTGAACTTTTTATTGGGGGATATGAAATTGCAAATGGGTTTTCAGAGCTCAATGATCCGATGGAACAAAAGGATCGATTTATCCAGCAGACAGCGGATAGAGAAACAGGTGATCATGAAGCGCATTGCATGGATACGGATTATGTTGAAGCGTTGGAATATGGCATGCCGCCTACTGCTGGTGAAGGTATAGGCATTGACAGGCTCACCATGCTGCTCACGAACTCGAGGTCGATTCGAGAAGTGATTCTTTTCCCGCATATGAAGCCGAAGACAAAGGAATAACGTACGTTAACATGTAATGAAGCGTAAACGTAACTGAAATGGCATTTGAATTATTCATAGGGGGCCGATATTTAAAGGTTAAACAGAAACATGCCTTTATCAACTTGATTACTATCCTTTCGGTTGCCGGGGTGACTGTCGGCGTCATGGCGCTTATCGTTGTGATTGCAGTGATGGCTGGTTTTGAATCTGATCTTAAATCGCGCATCCTCGGCGTTGAATCCCACATTGTATTAATGAATCATGATGGGCCCATTTCTAATTATCATGAAATCATCACATATCTGGAGGATGAAAACGGAGTTGAATCTGTAACGCCTTTTGTCTATGCTCAGGTTATGCTGCGGTCCTCGTCAGGCGTATCCGGGGCGGTGCTGCGAGGAATCGATCCTGAATCAGCCATACACGTAATAAAGGCATTTGAAAAAGACACATT
>JAABPS010000091.1 GCA_011391835.1 Desulfobacteraceae bacterium | reverse complement strand
CCGCCGAATCGAAATCACCCTGATTCCTGAGCCTGCTGGCGGGGAAGATATGTCGTCTGAATAATGTGCGGGAACAACATTTCCTGTGTTTTCTGCTGAAAATGAAAGCCGCAGCGTTAACAGCATACAGGCTGGATCGTAGAAAAGGGGCCTCCTCTACGTATAGATGAAAAATATAACTTGCTTTTGATATGAACCAATGACCAGTCATTGCTTTGACCCTTCAAGACCGGCAAGGCAATGACTGGCAATACGCTTCCTGCCCTGCCGGTTACTCCTCATCAATTGCTCATACGACGATTTTGATGCGCTTGCCTGTTTTGAAACGGATTCGAAAAACACACATTGCTGTTTCTCAAAATAATTATAAAATGTTGCAATTGCCAAAATTGTTTTTAATCGTTATATTAAAAATTAATTTCGATTTATACAGGGCTGATCGCTAAGGACATACATGACGAAGAGACGAATAAAAATAATTTCCTGGAATGTGAACGGATTAAGGGCCGTAATGAAGAAAGATTTTTTTACGTCTTTAAAAAAGCTGGATGCGGATATTTTTGCCTTCCAGGAGACGAAACTGCAGGAAGATCAGCGAAGCAAGGATATGATCTATTTTGATGGGTATGAATCCTACTGGTCGTATGCATCCGTGAAAAAAGGATATTCCGGAGTTGCCGTGTATTCCAGGATCACACCTGAAAAAGTTTCGTACGGAATGGGTATCCCTGAATTTGATAATGAAGGCCGGATTATTGAAATGGACTTTGGGAAATTTATTTTTTTTAATGTTTACTTCCCGAATGGCCAAATGAGTGACGAGCGCCTTCAATACAAGCTGAACTTTTATAAAAAGTTTTTTAAATATACGGATACCTTTAAAAATGCAGGCAAGGCGGTGATTATCAGCGGGGATTATAATACGGCTCATAATGAAATTGACCTTAAGCATCCCAGGGCCAATGAAAACCGATCCGGTTTTTTACGGATTGAAAGAGATTGGCTTGACAGAATTATCGAAGAGGGATATGTGGACGCGTTTAGATATTTTAACCCGGATACAGTGAAGTATTCATGGTGGTCTTACAGGTTCAACGCCAGAAAGTCGGACGCAGGATGGCGTATTGATTATTTTTTTGTGACGCAAAATATTATCGATAACGGCTGGATAAAGGATACATTTATTGATAACGATATTCACGGATCTGATCATTGCCCGGTAGGAATGGTGATGGAAATATAAAAAGCCTTAAAGAGGCATCGCTATTATCCCTCCAGCTTGGCTTTTCATTTTTATATGTATAAAGGAAAAACGGATTGAAGATGGCAAATAGCTACAAAAAAGCAAATAGCTTTCCCAACGCACAGGGACTATACGACCCTGCCAATGAGCATGATTCCTGCGGGGTGGGATTTGTGGCTAACATTGACGGGACTAAAAGTCATGGCATTATTTCCAAAGGTATCAAGGTGCTGGAAAATCTCATGCATCGGGGCGCCATTGGCGGGGATCTGGCAACCGGAGATGGTGCAGGAATTCTGTTTCAGATACCTCATGATTTTTTTATACACGCCTGCAAGCAGATCCATATCGATCTCCCGGAAGTTGGAAATTACGGTGTGGGCATGATGTTTATGCCGCTGGACCTCAAGCCGTTTGAAATTTATAAAAAACTTGTTGAAAAAGCAACTACAGCCGAAGGGCTTTCGTTCCTTGGCTGGCGTGAAGTCCCTGTGAATGCAGATGCCGTATCTGGCCAGGCTCGGGAGCAGAGGCCCCGTGTCATGCAATGCTTCATGGGTGGAGGGAAATATAACAATGCAGCACTGGAGAGAAAGCTTTATATTATTCGACGGTGTATAGAAAATAACACACCGGATATGGAAATAGAAAACGGCTGCTTTTATATTCCCAGCCTTTCCTGCAGAACTATTGTTTATAAGGGGTTATTTACAGCGCCCCAGCTTGCGGGCTTTTATAATGATTTAAATGATCCGGCGCTGACCAGCGCGATGGCAGTCGTACATCAGCGATACAGCACCAACACCTTCCCGTCATGGGAACTTGCCCAGCCGTTTCGTTATCTGGCGCATAACGGTGAGATTAACACCTTGCGCGGAAATCGCAATCATATACGGGCCAGGGAGTCGTCTCTGCAATCTCCTTTATTCGGCGAGGACATCAAAAAGCTTCTTCCCATTATTGACGAAAGCGGCAGTGATTCCGCGAGCCTGGATAATACACTGGAGCTTTTGACCAGTGCGGGACGGTCGATTTATCATTCCATGCTCATGCTGGTACCAGAAGCCTGGGGAGTAAAGTATCCGATTGGTCCTGACCAGAGAGGTTTTTTTGAATACCACGCAGGAATGATGGAGCCCTGGGATGGCCCGGCTGCTGTGGCATTTTCCAATGGCATTCAGACCGGTGCATTATTGGACAGAAATGGACTGCGCCCCGCACGCTATACCATTACCAAAGACGGTTTTATCGTATTTGCCTCGGAAACCGGAGTTCTTGATTTTTCTCCAAGCGAAATCGCTGAAAAAGGAGCGCTGAGACCCGGAGAAATACTTCTGGTGGATTTTAATGAGAAACGGGTATTAAAAGACGGCGAAGTCAAAACCATTTGCGCAAGACAGCAGCCTTACCGAAGATGGGTTGAAGAAAATCGTATTTCTCTTAGAGGTTTTTATTCAGATGTGGACGAAGTCCGTCCGGACATGGAGACGCTGTTTTTCAGGCAAAAGCTTTTTGGCTACACTCGGGAGGACCTTCAGATGATCATTGAGCCCATGGCATCCACAGGACAGGAGCCGGTGGGATCCATGGGGACAGATTCTCCGCTGGCAGTTCTTTCTGAAAAAAACCAGCTGCTGTATAATTATTTCAAACAGCTTTTTGCTCAGGTGACAAATCCGGCCATTGATCCGGTAAGGGAAGAACTGGTTATGTCGCTCATGACCTTTTTTGGAAATCCACCCAACATTTTATCTGAAGTTCCGAAAAACAGCCGGCTGATTAAGTTTCAGCACCCAATTCTTGCCAATGAAGATTTAGACCGGATAAAACATATCACGATGAAAGGATTTTACCATACGGTTATTCCGCTGGCCTTTCCAGCAGGGGGTACGGGAAAGGATCTTGAAACAGCCCTCGATACGATGTGTAATAACGGTGAGAAAGCCATCGCTGAAGGATGCACGGTCATTATCTTATCGGACCGGAATTTGCCGAAAAATATGGCTCCAATTCCAGCGCTGCTGGGCGTTTCGGCTCTGAACCGGCGGCTGGTAAAGGCAGGCAAACGGACCGCATCCGGGATTATTGTTGAAACCGGCGAGGCCAGAGAGGTAATGCATATTGCTTTGCTTCTGGGCTATGGCGCGACCGCTGTGAATCCTTACCTTGCCTTTGAAACCATTGCTGCGATGGCAATCAAAAAACAGCTTTCCACAAATCTGAGCGTGGCAGAAGCCATTGAAAAATACATCAAAGCCCTTTGCAAAGGGTTGTTGAAAACCATGTCTAAGATGGGAATATCTACATTGCGGAGCTACCGGAGCGCACAGGTGTTTCAAGCAATTGGCTTGAATAGCGACGTGGTGGATAACTATTTTGCCGGAACCGCCTCACATATTGAAGGCATCGGCTTGGATGAAATCGCTGCCGAGGCAAACCATCGGTACAATGAAGCATATCATCCATCACCCGATGCGTTGGTCATTCTGGGAAGCGGCGGTCATTATCAATTCCGATTGGACGGCGAGCGACATCTGTGGACGCCGGAATCTATATTCTATCTTCAGGAAGCCGTAAAGCATAATGATCGGATCCTTTATCGTAACTATGCAGAGCGGATAAATAATCAGGCAGAGAAGCAATCGACTCTCCGGGGGCTTTTTTCATTCAAACAGACAACGCCGGTATCGTTGGATGAAGTTGAACCTGCAGAAGCAATACTGAAACGGTTTGTAACCGGCGCCATGTCTTTTGGTTCCATCAGCAAAGAAGCCCATCAAACCATTGCGATTGCAATGAATCGGATAGGCGGACGGAGCAACAGCGGCGAGGGGGGCGAAGACCCTGAGAGGTATGTTCTTCTGGATAATGGCGATAATCGGTCCAGTGCCATCAAACAGGTGGCCAGCGGTAGATTTGGCGTGACCGCTGAGTATCTGGTAAATGCCGTTGAGCTTCAGATCAAGATCGCTCAGGGCGCAAAACCGGGTGAAGGAGGCCAGCTTCCAGGGCATAAAGTAAATGAGGAGATCGCGCGTGTGCGACACTCCACGCCGGGAGTTACATTGATTTCGCCTCCGCCGCATCATGATATTTATTCTATTGAAGATCTCGCACAATTGATTTTTGATTTAAAGAATATCAACCCGGATGCCAGTGTTTCCGTGAAGCTTGTTTCTGAAACGGGTGTGGGAACAGTGGCCGCAGGAGTAGCAAAGGCTCACGCGGATTTAGTGCTCATCAGCGGCTATGACGGCGGAACAGGCGCGTCACCACTCTCTTCTATCCGTCATGCCGGAGCACCTTGGGAGCTGGGTCTTGCGGAAACCCAGCAGACATTGATGCTTAATAATCTTCGACGGCGTATCAAAATTCAGGTAGATGGTCAGATAAAAACCGGCAGAGATGTTGTGATTGGAGCTCTTCTGGGTGCGGAAGAGTTCGGATTTGCCACATCGATTCTGGTTACGCTGGGATGCGTGCTTATGCGAAAATGTCATTCAAACACCTGTCCTGTAGGTGTAGCGACACAGGATGCCAGACTTCGAAAGTTGTTTGCCGGAAAACCGGAACATGTTGTGAATTTTCTAACCATGGTAGCAGAAGAGGTTCGTGAATATATGGCCTTACTGGGATTCCGGAAAATGGATGATATGATCGGCCGGTCGGATCTGCTTGAAATGAACCGGGCGATTCATTTCTGGAAATCCAAGAGTCTGGATTTTTCAAAAATGCTGTTTAACCCGGGGTTGAGCGAGATCAGCGTTAACCGAAAAATTGAACCTCAGCCCTGTGATACGGAAGACGTTTTGGATCGAAAGCTCATTGAGCTTTCTGCAAAAGCGATTAAATCCCAGGAGAAGGTCAACATAGAACTCCCTATTCGAAATGTCAATCGTACGGTAGGCGCCATGCTTTCCGGCACCATCGCGAAAAAGTACGGAAATGACGGATTGCCCCACGATACCATCACGTGCCGGTTCACGGGCGCGGCGGGGCAGAGTTTCGGCGCATTTGCAGCCAAGGGGCTCACCCTTTATTTGAACGGAGAAGCCAATGACTATCTCGGCAAGGGCCTGTCCGGAGGCAGGATTATTGTCACGCCCGAAGCCGGGGTGGATTTTAATCCATCGGAAAATATCATTGCCGGCAATGTTATTCTTTATGGCGCGACGTCGGGAGAGGTCTATATCCATGGTAAAGCCGGTGAACGCTTTGCCATCCGAAACAGCGGCGCCAATGCGGTGGTGGAGGGGGTGGGTGATCACGGCTGTGAATATATGACCGGCGGACGCGTCGTCGTTCTGGGTGGTACGGGCATTAATTTTGCTGCCGGCATGAGCGGCGGCATTGCTTATGTGTATGATCCGCATCAGCAATTTGATGGATTATGCAATCTTGAAATGGTGGATCTTGAGCTGGTCACTGACCCTCTGGACATAGATGAATTAAAAAAACTGATCGCCAATCATTATGGATATACAAAAAGCAGGAAAGCCTTTTCGATTCTATCGGATTG
>JAABPS010000090.1 GCA_011391835.1 Desulfobacteraceae bacterium | reverse complement strand
CGGATTGGGATAAACACCTTCCTTTTTTTGTAAAAGTATTTCCCATAGAGTATCGTAAAGTACTCGGTAAAATGAGCAAAGAAGATCAGGCAATAGAAAGACAAGAGGTTTGGCATGGGTAAAGCGACCGGCTTTCTGGAATATGCAAGAAAAGAACCCGGCTATCGTCCTGAAGATGAACGCCGGAACGATTATAAGGAAGTGGAATGCCGGCTGGAAGAAAATGATCTGTACCAGCAGGCAGCGCGATGCATGGACTGCGGTATACCGTTTTGTCTGGGATCCGGCTGTCCGGTTTCAAATGTCATTCCGGAATTCAATGATATGGCATACAAGGGCCGATGGCAGGACGCGTTGGATATACTGCTGTCAACAGATAATTTCCCTGAATTTACCGGCCGCCTGTGTCCAGCCCCCTGCGAGGCGGCTTGTGTGGCGGGTATTAACACGGAACCGGTAACGATTCGGCAGATCGAACTGTCTATCATAGAAAAGGGCTTTAAGGATGGATTGATCTGTCCACGGCCACCTGTCCACTATTTTAATGAGCGGGTAGCGGTTATCGGATCGGGCCCGGCGGGTTTAGCTGTAGCCGATACCTTAAACAGAGCAGGGTATCACATCACCGTATTTGAAGAAGCTGAAAAACCAGGGGGTCTGCTTCAATATGGGATTCCTGATTTTAAAATGGAAAAACAGATCGTGATGCGTCGAATTGATCTGATGAAAGCCGAAGGCATTGTTTTTGAAACCGGTGTCCGCGTGGGCACTGATATATCGCTTCGGTATTTACAGCAGCACTTTGATGCCATTTGTCTTGCCTGCGGATCAAGAAAGCCAAGAGATATTGATGTCCCGGGCCGCGATTTAAAAGGCATTTATTTTGCCATGGACTTTCTTGCTCAGCAAAATAAACGAATCAGCGGAGAAGCGGTTCATTCGTCAGAGGCGATTGTAGCAACGGATAAAAATGTAGTGGTAATCGGCGGCGGAGATACCGGCTCAGATTGTATCGGGACATCCTTGAGGCAGGGTGCAAGAAGTGTGATGCAGCTTGAAATTTTACCCAAACCGTCTGAAAAAAGACCTGTACAAAATCCCTGGCCCACATGGCCTGTCATCCTCAGAGAATCGCATGCTCATAAAGAAGGCTGCGAACGACGATGGGCTGTAACAACCAAGGCCTTTATTGGCAGTAAAAATGCTGTAAAAAAACTGCAATGCGCTGAAGTGGAATGGAGAAGCAAAAATCCGGGCGGCCCTATGGTTCCCAGGGAAAAACCGGGAACTGAATTTGAACTGTCAACTGATCTTGTTATACTGGCCATGGGATTTACAGGGCCTGGCAATGAAGAACTTATCCAAAATTTTGGTCTGGAACGTGATACGCGCGGCAACGTGAAAGCGGACCCGCGTCAGATGACCAGCGTGGAAGGTATTTTTACTGCCGGTGATATGACGACCGGACAGTCCCTCATTGTGCGTGCCATTGCTTCAGGAAGAAAAGCAGCCAGAGCTATCGCATCCTATCTATCAGAAAAACGGTAAGCAATTCGCTTTTTTGCATTCAACATCTCCGGTATCGCTTTGCCAATACCCAGCTATGTTTTATTCTTCTTTTTGTTTTTTAGCTATGGGAACCACGCCCGCCATTTCGCCAATAATATTAACCAATTCTGAACCGGTTGGAATTACTATTTTGGCATTTTCATTGAGCGCTGTTTCAAGGGCCTGGAGTTTTCTTAGTAGCTGAGCATTACCAACAAAGTACTTGTCTGCTGCTTCATTCACCAGGCGAATGGCTTCGGATTCACCTTCAGCTTGAAGTATTTGTGCCTGTTTAATGCCTTCGGCCTGTTTGATTTGAGCCCGTTTTTCGCCATCTGCCGTCGTTTCTCTGGCTGTGGCATAATCGATAGCTGCTATTTTTTCATTTTCGGCCTTTACAACCTTATTCATGGTTTCCTGAACGTCTGGAGGGGGGTCAATTTCTTTTAACTCAGTACGAACAATATCAATACCCCAGTTTTTTGTCTCTACGCTGAGTGTAGAGTGGAGCTCATCATTTATTTTTCCTCTTTCACTATTGGCGGATTTTAACGTAAGCGTGCCAATAATATTTCGCAAGGTTGTACGGGCCAGGTTGACGATCTGCCACTCATAATTATAAACGTTATATTGCGAATTTTTCACGCTTTCTTCATCCGGGTTGACTTTGAAATAAACCTGCGCATCAACTCTGGCGTTCAAATTATCATTGGTAATTATTTCCTGAGGCTCTGCGTCGACCATCTGTTCCGTTATATTGACCGTGTACATTTTTTCTATCACAGGAATAATCCAGTGAAAGCCGGCATCGGCAAAACGATTATACTTCCCCAGGCGTTCAATTAAACCCCTTTGGGTCGGACGGATGATTCGAATACCAACTAAAAAGATAATCACAATGGCAATAACCAGAATGAAAATAACATTCATTTCTTTTCTCCTTTTTAAGTTGTTGCATATTTATACATGATACAGGCGTTTTTACTTTTGATTGATACAATAGCAGATTTCAAAATGAAGTCATTTCTGCTTTTGCGATACGAACCCATTCTTTTTCAAATGCTGAATACTGCTTTGAAAATAATTTGGCATTCTTCAGTATCGTACGAAACAGTTCATTGGCTTTTTCCTCTTGGCCCTGTTTCTTCAACAACAGTGCGTAGCGGCATCTGGCTTCTTCGCCGGAATAAATGTCAGCAATGGCCTCATATTCTTTAAAGGCTGCTTTGACATCCCCTATTTCTTCGTAAGCCCTTGCTTTTAAAAGCCGCAGATTGTTTGGCAGCCCTTCGTTTGCAAGCGTCTCATATTTAAGCAGATATTCAAATAGGCTGTCGTAATTGTGGTTGTGAAAATAGGAATGACAGAGACCTTCGATAATGTTTAAATCATTGGCATGAACGCCTTCAAGGCTTTTTTCTAATAGCTCAATGGATGCAGGATATTGCCCGGCCTGAAAATAGGCCTTTGCCAGATTCATTCGATTTTTAACGCTATCGGTGATTTCCAGTTCCTGTTTTAATTGTCTTATGCTTTTTGCCGGGTATGCAGTGGCCGGACGTTTAACTTTTGCGGTTATTTGTTTTTCAGGAAGGTATTCCACGAAAAAGTAGATCAGTGAGCCGACCAAGGGAAAAAATAAAATAATAAAGATCCACCAGTATCGACCGGTTCTTCCCGCGTGAATCGCAAAATATACCTGTACGATAATTTCTAAAATGCCAAGAATATGCATAGGGGCTCCGTTAATCAGCTTTTAAAAACACGATATATAATCTGTAAAAATAGGCTGTTGGGCTATCAAAATAAAAGGGCTTGGAATTCGGATGCCTGTGAATTCTTATGATAATTAAAACAAATTCATCATGTGGGTCAACAGGTATTTTTTGTAAACTTGAGGGCAGAAATTATTCTGATATACTTCCTGAAAAAAATAAAATCCTTCTCCTGCTAAAAGAGGATAATATGAATGGAAACAAATACGATCTATGAAATTATCCTTTCTCCAATTCTTTTTTAATCGCGATGCCTATTTCTTCTAACGTATATGGTTTCTTAATATATCTGCACGTGCCAAATTTTTGGGCTTCCTTCACATCATTTGTTTCGGCAAATCCGCTGGCAATGACAGCCTTCTGCTGAGGATGAATTAATATAATCCGCTCATATGTT
>JAABPS010000089.1 GCA_011391835.1 Desulfobacteraceae bacterium | reverse complement strand
GCCAGACCTATGGCATGCCCTACGCGTCCCTTGATACAGACAAGGCCGGTTCTTCGGATGCTGTGGTCATTGAACAGATAAAAACAAACAAGTATGACAAGGCATCGGATACATTAATGCTTACAAACCTGCAGGAACAAGCGTTGATGGAAAACCGGAAATTTTACGACGCCCTGCTGCTAAACGGTGATACAGAGGGCCCGATTCAGGCCGGTACCATTAAAGACGCCCAGGAAAGACAGGATGTGGCTGATTTCTTTTTCTGGACCGCCTGGTGCGCCGGAACAATTAGGCCTGGAGACAATCATACATACACAAACAACTGGCCCTATGATCCTCAGGCCGGCAATTTTGTTTCCGGAAAATCACTGGTATGGTCGGCCATCTCTCTGGTTGTCTTTGGCCTTGGCCTTGGCCTCATTATTTTTCTGTATCATAAATACCAATTTAATAGAGGATCAACTCCGTATTCAGCTGAGATCTCAACCGCCTTAGCCAACGCGAAAATTTCAGTTAGTCAGAAAAAAACCGCTAAGTATTTTCTTGTTGTTGCCGCGCTGTTTTTTATTCAGGTAAATATGGGTGGGCTGATGGCCAACTACACGGTCGATCCGCAAAACTTTTACAATCTGGATTTTATCACAAAATTCTTTTCATATAATTTAGTGAAAACGTGGCACCTCCAGCTGGCAATTTTCTGGATCGCCACCGCATGGATCGGCATGACGCTGTTTGTATCCCCACGAGTTGGCGGGAAAGAACCAAAAGGACAAGGCATCCTGGTTGATATATTGTTTATCGCTGTTGTCATTGTCGTCGCCGGAAGTCTTACCGGTGAAGTTCTGGGGATTAAAGGGCTTATTGGGAAAGCATGGTTCTGGCTGGGACATCAGGGATGGGAATATCTGGAACTCGGCAGGTTGTGGCAGATTCTTCTTTTAACAGGTCTGATCATCTGGCTCGCTCTGGTTGTTCGCGCATTAAAAAGTCATTTTTCAGCAGGGCAGGAAAAATGGGGCCTTCCGCACTTCCTTTCCTATTCTGGTATTGCTGTAGTAGGATTTTTCTGTTTTGGTCTTCTGTATAATCCCCACTCGCATCTGACCATTGCCGATTTCTGGAGATGGTGGGTGGTTCATACCTGGGTGGAAGGCGCTTTTGAATTCTTTGCTGCTGCGGCGATTGTTTTTGTCATGGTCAATCTCGGCCTGGTAGAAATAAAGGCGGGGCTAAGAACCGTTTATTTTACAGTCACCATTGCTCTGGCTGCAGGAATTATCGGTGTGGGGCATCATTATTACTGGTTCGGCGAACCCTCATTCTGGCTGGCACTTGGGTCAACCATCTCAGCCCTTGAACCCATACCGATCCTACTGCTCCTGGCGGAAGTATGGCATAATCAAAGGGTACTCGTGAAAGCCGGCAGCGATTTTCCTTACAAATATCCGCTCATGTTTCTTATGGCATCTGTTGTGTGGGAGTTTATCGGCGCAGGCGTGATGGGACTTTCCATTACAACACCTGTGGTAAATTATTATGAGCACGCAACCTACCTGACGGTAAATCATGGACATACTGCTCTGTTCGGCACGTATGGCTTTTTAGCAATAGGGGTGTTGCTGTTCTCCATGCGGGGAATTGTTCGAAAAGAAGGGTGGGACAGCCGATTTCTTACGGTTTCATTCTGGGCCACAAATATTGGTTTGCTTTTGATGTTTGTTGGAACGCTTCTTCCTGTAGGGATACTTCAGGTTCTTGACAATATTAAATACGGCTTCTGGCATGCGCGTTCCAATGACTTTTGGAACCAAGACATCATTCAGATATTGGGACAGATACGTATCGTTCCCGATTCACTGATCATCCTTGGATCAGCCGCTCTTTTACTCTTTATGTTGAAAGCCATGTTAAACCTCAAGCCGGTTGAAATTAAATCCGGTGAAAACTTTTCATAAGATTATACTATTGCTGGCTTCCCAGTGAGTTAAGGTGAACTCTCCGTCTTCGCCTTAAAACGGATACGGAGAGTTCCTGTTTTAATGAATGGGTTACATCGCTTGACAAAACTTGCCGCCGCGTGACATATAGTGGCTGCACACTAACCAAAGGAGCGTATTCTCAATGAAAGAAAAAATTGAATCTGTTTTAAACGAAATCAGGCCGTCCCTTCAGGCGGATGGCGGTGACGTTGAATTTGTGGAATTTAACAATAACCTTTTAAAAGTCCGGCTCACAGGCGCCTGCAAGGGATGCCCCATGTCGCAAATGACCCTGAAACAGGGAATCGAACGGTATATCCAAAAACAGTTTCCGAATGTAACGGTTGAGTCTGTATAGGACGCATCTTTTTCTTGACTCTGTAAAAGCCTATAGTCTTCCACTATTTCAGAAACAGAGCCGTGCTCAAATAACGCTCTCCTGTATCCGGCAGGATAACAACAATCATCTTCCCTTTGTTTTCCGGCTTTTTCGCCACTTTCAGGGCTGCCCAGGCTGCAGCCCCGGAAGATATGCCGCAAAGAATCCCTTCGGATAGCGCAAGCCTTCGTGAGGTTTCAAGAGCATCTTCATTGGAAACAGTAACGATTTCATCAATGATCCGGGTATTCAAGATCTCCGGAACAAAGCCCGCACCAATCCCCTGAATTTTATGCGGACCACCTTTCCCGCCTGAGAGAACCGGAGAATCAGCCGGTTCAACGGCTACTGCTTTACAAGACGGTTTTCTGGCCTTTATCACTTCGGAGACCCCTGTGATGGTACCGCCGGTTCCAACGCCTGACACAAATATATCAATTCCCCCATCCGTATCATTCCAGATTTCTTCTGCTGTTGTCTTCCGATGTATCTCCGGATTGGCTGGATTTGAAAACTGGTTCGGCATAAATGCGTTGGGTGTGCTCTCCTGTATTTCTTTGGCCTTTGCAATAGCCCCTTTCATGCCCTCGCTGCCGGGTGTCAGTACAAGCTCCGCCCCCAGATGCTTTAACAACTGCCTCCGCTCAAGGCTCATGGTTTCAGGCATGGTTAAAAGCAGTTTATAATTTTTTGCTGCACATACAAAGGCCAGTGCAATGCCGGTATTGCCGCTGGTCGGCTCCACGATCATGCTTCCTGTTTTGAGCAGGCCTTTATCTTCTGCATCATTGATCATGGCCGCACCGATCCGGTCCTTTACACTGCCAAGGGGATTGAAAAATTCAAGCTTGCCATAAACCTCAGCTCCCGCACCTTCAGCGACTCTACTGAGCTTAACCAATGGCGTCCTGCCTATAGTATCTATGATATTGGATTTGATATTCATATCATCCTCCTAACGGTAAATTTCAATCATGACAGTGGTATCCGGTGGTATCGATTCGGTTATCCAGACATTTCCGCCAATCACTGAGCGCGCACCGATAACTGTATCGCCGCCCAGAATCGTTGCGCCTGAATAGATCGTGACATGATCTTCAATGGTGGGGTGGCGTTTCTTGCCTTTCAATTTCTCTCCACCCCCCTTGGGTACAGACAGCGCACCCAGGGTGACCCCTTGATATATCCTTACATGATTGCCGATCTTTGTTGTTTCGCCAATCACGACGCCTGTGCCGTGATCAATGACAAAACTTTCCCCAATTTCTGCACCCGGATGAATATCAATCCCCGTCACGCTATGCGCATGCTCCGACAGTACGCGGGGGAAAAGCGGTATGCTCAGCTTGTAAAGCAGGTTCGCAACCCTGTACACCATTACCGCAAATATTCCCGGGTAGCTGAAAATGATTTCGTCATAGCTTCTTGCCGCAGGATCGCCTTCGAAGGTTGCGGTAACATCCGTGCCAAGCGCTTTTCGAATAGATGGAATTTTTGTCAACAATTCAAGCGCTGCCTGTTGTCCCCTTTCTCCGCAGTCACTGCATTCCTGATTATATCGCAGGCAATCATGCCGGATACTGTTTGACATCTGAACGGATAACAAATCGAAAAGAACGGATACGGCCTGTCCCATGCTGTATTTTAAGTTAATGGGGTCTAATTTTTCCCTGTTAAAATATCCTGGGAAAAGAACTTCCTTCAACCTGTTGATGATCTCAAATGCTGTTATATTCGATGGAATAGGATCATAATCAATATGAATATAGCATTCTGTATCATCACAGCTCTGAATGATTTTTTCTGCGATACCTGCCAACTGAGATCTGTAAATTGAAGATGTTTCAATATCTGTCCTGCAAGATGTTTTTGATTCAATGAAGTCATCTTTCATATTTCAGTTCCTTTTTGCTGTCCTCTTTTATATCCTTAAATCTCCCATGCCCGCAGAAAATCAACAGTCCCCCTTCTCTCATGCTGGCAATCGTCATGTTCATGGCCTGACCCAGTTCAACTGCAAGAGACGTTGGCCGGGACATGCCCACGATGAAAACAAGCCCAGCCCGATTGGCCTTCTGAACCAGTTCATAGCTGATGCGTGAAGAGAGCGCCGCCAGACAGGCATCGTCAAGTTTTCTGTCCATAAATACCTTGCCGATAGCCTTGTCCAGCGCATTATGCCTCCCCACATCTTCAGCCTGTGATAAGGGCTCAAGATTGTAATCAAATATCATGGCGGAATGGGCCCCCCGTGTTGTTTTATACAGCTCCTGCCTGCCGATCAATTTATCCACACATCCAATCGCCTGCTGTACGGCTATCTTTATGCCATCCTTAACCGGCTTAAGAATCTGCTGCATATCCTGTATCAATTCCTTTCCGCAAATTCCGCAGCTCGTCTGGCTGACAAAACCCCTTCTTTCCAGCAGGTCTTTGACTTTATCTCTTCGTTGGGGCTGAAGGGTCACCGTAACCACGTTGGTGTCATCTTCATCACATAAACCTATCGTACCAATATCATCCGGATGATCAATGAGGCCTTCTGCCAGACAAAAGCCCGCCGCGTGATCTATTTCTTCCCCCGGTGTGCGCATCACAACCGAATAGGATTGTCCCTCAACACGGATGGACAAGGGCTCTTCAATAATCAAACCCTGGTCATAGGAGCGGCAGATATCTTCCCGGCAGAATAATATATTTTTAATTTTTGACGTTTCCATGAGCTTCCTTCAGCATCTTTTCTCGTGCAGATTAAAATTCGTAAAAATGCTTACCGTATCTCCACAGTTAATCTCTCCTCCTTCAAGAATTCGTCCGAACACGCCTTCGCTGGGCATGATACAATCCCCTGCCTGATAGTAAATAGCACATTTTTTATGACACTCTTTGCCTATCTGAGTAATCTCTACCACCGCCGTTTGACCCAGCTTTATCCTTGTGCCAACCGGTATGCTTTTCCAGTCAATTCCGGATGTAGCAATATTTTCCGCAAAATCACCAAATCCCACATCGAGTCCCTGGTTTCGTGTTTTTTCGATATTTTCTGAGGACAAAAAGCTTATCTGCCTATGCCACGGCCCTGCGTGCGCGTCTCCTTTAACGCCATGATCTGCCACAAGAGTTGCTGACGCCACCTGATCTTTACGCGTTCCCTTTTTTTTGCTGATAGATATCGACTCGATTTTCATTTTGTTTTATGTTTATCCTTCATTGCTATTTACTCATCACTTTTCACTATTTACTATTCACTTGTCACTATTTACTATTTTATAGCCGTTTCCCAATTAAAAAAATACCATACGTGGCACGCAAAGCCGGCAAAAATTTTACGATGCGTCCCCGTTTGTCCTGACTGTCCGTATTTATCTCGGCCTCTTTGATAATGGCATAGCTTATTTCTTTTATGAATTTTCTGAAATCCTTGATGGTGATGACCCGGATATTTGGCGTATCATGCCATTTATACGGGAGCTGTTTTGTTACAGGTGCATACCCCGTAACTAAAAGCTGCACCCGTGCTTTCCAGTGGCTGAAATTCGGGAAGCTGACAACACCCTTTTTGCCAATTCGCAACATGGATCGGATCAGTTTTGAAGGCTCATACACCTGCTGCAGCGTCTGGCTCAGAATTACATAGTCAAACGTGTTGTCCTTATAATCCTCAACCTCTTCATTAATATCTCCCTGAATCACAGACAGCCCCTTTTCGATACACTCAGCAACCTTCGATTCTTGAATTTCAACACCGGTCTCTTTGACCTGTTTCTGTGTTTTTAAAAAGTAAAGAAGCTCCCCATCCCCGCACCCAAGTCCAAGAACTTTCGACCCCGGTTCAATCCAGGAAGCAATTAACCCAAGATCGTATCGTAGCTTATTACTTTCTGATTTCACGATGTGCACCATCCAAAAAACCGCTGATCAGCGCTGAAAGCCTTGCACTTGGCAATAAAAAAGCATCATGCCCCCACTGCGCTTCTATTTCACAAAAGCTGACATCCAGGCCACATTTTTTCATGGCCTTTACCATCGACCGGGACTGGTAGGTCGGATACAGCCAGTCGGATGTAAATGAGGCAACCAGAAATTTTGCCTTTGCCTTGGAAAACGCTTCAACCGCCGATCCAGCCCCGTGCTGCCGTTCAAGGTCAAAGTAATCCGCAGCCTTGGTGATATAGAGAAATGAATTTGCGTCAAATCGATCGACAAATTTTTTCCCCTGATACCGAAGATAACTTTCCACCTGAAAATCAGCATCAAAATTAAATGAAAAATCGCTTCTATCCTGAAGCCTCCGCCCAAATTTAAACCGCATCGATTCATCGGACAGGTAGGTAATATGACCGATCATCCGCGCTACAGCCAACCCTAAATCCGGCTTTCGCCCGTTATCGTAATAATCGCCCTTTTTCCAGTTTGGATCCGCAAGGATTGCCTGTCTGGCCACTTCATTAAACGCAATGGCAAGAGCTGAATGGCGCGTCGTCGTAGCTAAAGGGATGGCTGAAAAAACCATGTCCGGATACTGGACGCACCACTCCAGTACCTGCATCCCGCCAATAGACCCGCCAATAACCGATAAGAGCTTTTCAATCCCCAGATGATCCATTAACTGCCGCTGCGCTCGTACCATATCGCTGATTGTCACTACCGGAAAATTCATTCCATAGGGCTTTTTTGTGCCCGGATCAATGGACGATGGACCCGTGGACCCCATGCAGCTGCCAAGAATATTGGAGCAAACAACAAAGTATTTGTCAGTATCAACACCCTTTTGCGGCCCGACCATAATATCCCACCATCCCGGCTTATCGTCATCGTTGCTGTGATAGCCTGCTGTGTGGGCGTCTCCGGTCAGGGCATGCAAAATGAGTACAGCATTATCTTTTTCCTTATTTAACGTGCCATAGGTCTCATACGCAAGAGTGATCGGACCGAACTTGACACCGCTATCCAGCGTCAATCTATCCGGCGGGGCAGCGAAGGTAAATAGCTTTTTTTCCACAATTCCTACAGAATTTCCGTCTGCATCATGTTCGATGTATTCACTCATTTTTAAATTCGTTCCAGTGCCTGACCCAGGTCTTCACAAATGTCTTCAATATCTTCAATCCCCACCGACAGCCGGATCATATCCGGTGTTATGGAAAGACTCTTTCGGGTCGGTTCGTCAAATGCAACGTACTGGGAAGAATAGGGATGAATCACCAGCGTCTTGCAGTCCCCCAGGTTTGCCAGATGATACAGCAGTTTAAGATGATTAATAAATTGAGCGCAGCTTTTTTGATCTGCAAGGCCAAATGTCAACATCCCTCCGAATCCTTTATCCGCAAATTGTTTCAAGGCCGTATGGTGAGATGCATGGCCTTCTAAGCCAGGATAATTCACCCATTTTACTTCCGGGCGTTTGGCAAGATATCGTGCCACTGCCATTGCATTTGACATGTGTCTTTCCATTCGCAGCGCCAGGGTATCAAGCCCGATCATTGTAAGATACGAATGAATCGGCGCCTGGGTGGTTCCAAAATTAATATGATGCTCCCGCCATATCTTATCCAGAAGAGCCAAGGCTCCTTTTCGCTCAATAAACGGCTGAAAATCAGGAAACCGCTTTTGGGACCATGCAAAGTTTCCGCTATCAATGACTGCTCCGCCGGTGGTGGCACCATGGCCGCTTAGATACTTGGTCGTTGAATGAATCACCACATCAGCACCCAGTTCAAAGGGCCTGCATAAATAGGGCGTTGCCATTGTATTGTCAACCAGAAGCGGAATCTCATACGTGTGTGCGATCTCTGTTGCACGGGTCAAATCCGGAATATCCATTTTGGGATTACCAATGGTTTCCAAGTAAATAAACCGAGTTTTTTCGTTCACAACCTTTTCAATGGCATCCATATCTGTTGATTCAACAATATTTGCGGTAATCCCATACTTTGAAAAAACCTTTGTAAACAGCAGATATGTGGACATAAATAGCGAATTGCCGGATACAAACTCATCCCCTGCACGAAGCAGGGCCATGCAGGTGTTTGATATGGCGGCCATGCCTGATGACATGACAATCGCTCCCATACCCCCTTCCAGCTCAGTTAATTTTTCTTCCAGTATTCGGTTCGTTGGATTGCTAAGCCGCATATAAATATGATCTTTTGTCTTCCCCGCGAATGTGTCGCTAAGATGTTCAGCGGTTGGATGCGCATGCGATGCAGTTTGATATATCGGAGGAAGAGTCGCGCCCTGCCAGTCTTTGGGTGATTGAGCGCAGTGAATCACTTTGGTTCCGAATTGATATTCTTTTTTTGAATTCATTTTCTACCTTCCTTACACTTGAGAAATAAAAATCTCGCACGACCTGCATGTTTTCATTTTTTCCCGCCAGGTGTTTTGTGGCTGTCCCCTGCAGACAGTTCCGTTAATAAACCAGCAGAGCTGGCCAAGTCTGAATTCCCAGGCAGGACACTGTTCCTTTATTTTTGCAGGGCATTTGAGTGTTGTCCAGCACATTTTTGGTTTCTTGCCATTATGGTTTAGCCGTGAAACAAGAAAAAAGATCTGCCTTTCAGCATGTGGAGGAATGGAACGCCACCCCTGCTCATAACTATGAATCGCCTTGGTAGAAGTGCCAAGCAGTATGGCCATTTGTTTTTGAGTCTTTTGAAGTCTGCTTCGGAATAACTTAAATTCTTTACTGTCCATGATGTTCTCTCTTGTGGGTTGATTTCCCCGCTGAATACTTTAGTTAAACACATTTAGCATTGTGTTTATATTACCACTATGTGGTATTTTGTCAATCAGTATTTACTGGCTTTTCTGATCTGATTTGCAAACACCTCCAGATCTGTTGTGGGGAGATCACATGCACCTAATTCACACACATACACAGTTGCCTTGTCCGCATGGGCGCTTTTACCGCTAAGTGATGGAATAATTTTGGCATGAGACTCTAAATCTTTTCCTTCGTTGACGGCAATCAGAATATGATTCGGGAGAAATTCTTTTCTGAATGCTTCCAGAAAATTATCCAATAGCTCCTTTTTCCCGGGGGGTGAAACAAGAATAATCTCTTTGGGGTTATCCAGCAAATAGTCAAAGGCAATCAGCAGCTCTGACATTGCCGCAGGATTGGTACCCAAACATACCTTGAATGCCTTTT